>NZ_JALQDQ010000023.1:0-140905 GCF_023631105.1 Caballeronia sp. AZ10_KS36
CGATGTGTGCCCGAAGGGACTCAACCCGACGAAGGCCATCGGCAAGATCAGGGAAATGCTGGTGCGGCGGGCGGTTTGACAAAGGATGATGACATGGTCGACAAGCAAGACGACTCGCATCAGTCCGACCCTCTTCGCCGTGCGCGTCTTCGCTGGCGCGCGCGGCGCGGCTTGCTGGAAAACGATCTGATCTTCGAGCGTTTTTTCAGCCGATATGAGCATGACCTCAGCGACGCCGACGTGGCCGCATTGACCCGCCTGCTGGAGCTGAGCGACAACGAACTGATGGACCTGCTGCTCGCGCGCACCGAACCGGAAGGCGATCTCGCCACGCCGGACGTGATGCGCCTGCTGCAGTGGCTGCGTTCGGTGTGATTTCGGCAGAGATCCCGGGAGTTTTGCACAATACGCGCAGCAACCGGGCCGAAACACCAAGCGACGACCAGCCTGAGCACTCGCGGCTACCCTGAAGCGTTGCCGCGCAGCTTCCGTCGTGCAAATTATCGAAAACCTGTATCCATACTTCGATTGAGGATGTGCTATGACCCCGTCAGATGTTAAAGCCACGCTATCGTTCAGCGACAACTCGCCGAGCGTCGAAATGCCGATCTACAAGGGCACGATGGGCCCGGACGTGATCGACATCCGCAAGTTGTACGGGCAGACCGGCAAGTTCACGTACGACCCGGGCTTCATGTCGACGGCGGCGTGTAATTCCGCGATCACGTATATCGACGGCGACAAGGGCGAGCTGCTGTATCGCGGCTACCCGATCGAGCAACTGGCCGTGAACGCCGACTTCCTCGAAACCTGCTATCTGCTGCTGAAGGGCGAACTGCCGAACGCGGCGCAGAACAAGGAATTCGTCGACACGGTGACGCGTCACACGATGGTGCATGAGCAGATGCACTTCTTCTTCCGCGGCTTCCGTCGCGACGCGCACCCGATGGCCGTGCTGACCGCGGCAGTCGGCGCGCTGTCGGCGTTCTATCACGATTCGCTCAACATCAACGACCCGCGTCACCGCGAAGTCTCCGCGATCCGCATGATCGCGAAGCTGCCGACGCTCGTCGCGATGGCGTACAAGTTCAGCATCGGCCAGCCGTTCGTGTATCCGCGCAACGAGCTGTCGTACAGCGCGAACTTCATGCACATGATGTTCTCGAACCCGTGCGAAGAGTACAAGGTCAACGACGTGCTGGTGCGCGCGCTCGACCGTATTCTGATTCTGCACGCGGATCACGAGCAGAACGCGTCGACGTCCACCGTGCGTCTCGCGGGCTCGTCGGGCGCGAATCCGTTCGCGTGTATCGCGGCCGGTATCGCGTGTCTGTGGGGCCCGGCGCACGGCGGCGCGAACGAAGCCGCGCTGAACATGCTGGAAGAGATCGGCTCGGTCGAGAACATTCCCGAATTCATCAAGCAGGTGAAGGACAAGAATTCGGGCGTGAAGCTGATGGGCTTCGGCCACCGCGTCTACAAGAACTACGATCCGCGCGCCAAGCTGATGCGCGAAACCTGCCACGAAGTGCTGAACGAGCTCGGCCTGCACGACGACCCGCTCTTCAAGCTCGCGATGGAACTGGAAAAGATCGCGCTGGAAGACGAGTACTTCGTGTCGCGCAAGCTGTACCCGAACGTCGATTTCTACTCGGGTATCGTGCAGCGCGCGCTCGGCATTCCGACGTCGATGTTCACCTGCATCTTCGCAATGGCGCGTACCGTCGGCTGGATCGCGCAGTGGAACGAGATGATTGCGGATCCCGAGCAGAAGATCGGCCGTCCGCGTCAGTTGTTCGTCGGGCATACGCCGCGTGAAGCGAAGCCGCTCGATCAGCGGTAAGCCGATTCACGAATGAAGTAGGGTTGAAGGCCCCGGCGGGCGACTGCCGGGGCCTTTTTGCGTGGTGGATGACAGGATCGACGGGGATACTGATATGCGAACGACTATCGCACCGGTCTGACCAACACATCCGCAATTGTTCACGAGGCACTCAAGGCGCTCGTGCAACGCGAAGCAGCGCGGCGGCTTGCGAGCCTCGGCGGCAGTCAGCCGGACGTTGAAGGCGCTCGCCGTCGTCGGCAGAAAGGGCGTAAAGATCTGGACACGCGATAAGCGCTTGCAGAAAGTCGCGGAAGAACTCGGCGTCAACGCGGTGCTCCAGCATTGAAACGCAAGAAAACGTTAGGCTGGTACTGCCCATCCGGGTACTGATACCACTACCATAACCCCATGTTTTCAATAGCTTTTTTGCCTTAGCCTAGTACCCACGCGGCGCGCGAAGGTGGCATAATCGTCCAACAAGCTGCCGACGAAGCGAAGCAGCGTCATCCCGCAGTCATCTGAGAAGCGCTCACCATGTCCCAGACTCTCTACGACAAGTTGTGGAACTCGCACGTCATCCACACCGAAGAGGACGGCACCTCGATCCTCTATATCGACCGTCATCTGCTGCATGAAGTGACGAGCCCGCAAGCCTTCGAAGGGCTGAAGCTGCATCAGCGTCCCGTCTGGCGCATCAGCGCGAATCTGGCCGTGTCCGATCACAACGTGCCGACCACCGACCGCTCGCAAGGCATCGCCGATCCGGTGTCGAAGCTGCAAGTCGATACGCTCGACGCCAATTGCGACGAGTTCGGCATCACGCAGTTCAAGATGAACGACCTGCGTCAGGGCATCGTGCATATCATCGGGCCGGAGCAGGGCGCGACGCTGCCGGGCATGACCATCGTCTGCGGCGACTCGCACACGTCCACGCACGGCGCGTTCGGCGCGCTCGCGCACGGCATCGGCACGTCGGAAGTGGAGCACGTGCTCGCCACGCAAACGCTCCTGCAAAAGAAGAGCAAGAACATGCTCGTGAAGGTGGAAGGCCCGTTGCCGCGCGGCTGCACGGGCAAGGACATCGCGCTCGCGGTCATCGGCAAGATCGGCACGGCGGGCGGCACGGGCTACGCCATCGAGTTCGGCGGCTCCACCATTCGCGCGCTCAGCATGGAAGGCCGCATGACGGTCTGCAACATGGCGATCGAAGCGGGCGCGCGCGCGGGCATGGTCGCTGTCGACGATACGACCATCAACTATCTGAAGGATCGTCCGTATTCGCCGCAGGGCGTCGAGTGGAATCAGGCAGTCGAGTACTGGCGCACGCTCAAGTCGGACCCGGACGCGCATTTCGATCGCGTCGTGGAAATCAACGCCGCCGAGATCGTGCCGCAAGTCACGTGGGGCACGTCGCCGGAAATGGTGACGTCCATCGACGGTCGCGTGCCCGATCCCGAGCGCGAAAAAGACCCGGTCAAGCGCGATGCCATGGAGCGCGCGCTGCACTACATGGCGCTGCAGCCGAACACGCCGATCGAATCGATCAAGCCGGACAAGATTTTCATCGGCTCGTGCACGAACGCGCGCATCGAAGACCTGCGCGCCGCCGCGTACGTGGTGAAGTCGCTCGGCAAGCGCGTGGCGTCGAACATCCGCACGGCGATGGTCGTGCCGGGCTCCGGTCTCGTGAAGGCGCAGGCCGAGCGCGAAGGGCTCGACAAGATCTTCACCAACGCCGGTTTCGAGTGGCGCGAGCCGGGCTGCTCCATGTGCCTCGCGATGAACGCGGACCGCCTGGAGCCGGGCGAACGCTGCGCATCGACGTCGAACCGCAACTTCGAAGGGCGTCAGGGCGCGGGCGGCCGCACGCACCTCGTCAGCCCGGCGATGGCCGCGGCGGCAGCCATCGAAGGTCACTTCGTCGACGTGCGCAAGCTCGCGTAACCCAACGGGACACAGAGACAGATCATGGAGAAATTCACCGTGCATAGCGGCCTCGTCGCGCCGCTGGACCGCGAGAACGTCGATACCGACGCGATCATCCCGAAGCAGTTTCTGAAGTCGATCAAGCGCACCGGTTTCGGCCCGAACGCGTTCGATGAATGGCGCTATCTGGACGTCGGCCAGCCTGGGCAGGACAACAGCAAGCGTCCGCTGAATCCTGACTTCGTGCTGAACCAGCCGCGCTATCAGGGCGCGTCGATTCTGCTCACGCGCAAGAACTTCGGCTGCGGCAGCTCGCGCGAGCATGCGCCGTGGGCGCTGGAACAGTACGGTTTTCGCGCGATCATCGCGCCGAGCTTCGCGGACATTTTCTATAACAACTGCTTCAAGAACGGCCTGCTGCCGGTGGTGCTGTCGGAGCAACAGGTCGACAAGCTCTTCAACGAGACGTACGCGTTCGTCGGCTTCAAGCTGACCATCGATCTCGAAGCGCAAGTCGTGCGTACGGGCGACGGTACCGAGTACGCGTTCGACGTGCCCGGTTTTCGCAAGTATTGCCTGCTGAACGGTTTCGACGACATCGGTCTCACGCTGCGCCACGCGGACAAGATCAAGCAGTTCGAAGCCGAGCGGCTCGCGAAGCAGCCGTGGCTGAACAATCGGCTCGTCGGATAAACGAAACACGCACACGTAGAAGGAAGCCACATGAAGATTGCAGTGCTCCCCGGCGACGGGATCGGTCCGGAAATCACGGCCGAAGCGGTCAAGGTGCTGAACGCGCTCGGCGAACGATTCGAGCTGGAAGAGGCGCCTGTCGGCGGCGCGGGTTACGAGGCGAAGGGGCATCCGCTGCCCGACGAGACGCTCGCGCTCGCGAAAGAAGCGGACGCGATTCTCTTCGGCGCGGTCGGCGACTGGAAGTACGACTCGCTCGAGCGCGCGCTGCGCCCGGAGCAAGCGATTCTCGGCCTGCGCAAGCATCTGCAGCTCTTCGCGAACTTCCGTCCGGCAATCTGCTATCCGCAACTGACGGCCGCTTCGTCGCTGAAAGCGGAAATCGTGTCGGGGCTCGACATCCTGATCGTGCGCGAACTGAACGGCGACATCTACTTCGGCCAGCCGCGCGGCGTGCGGCAAGCGCCGGACGGCCCGTTCGAAGGCGCGCGCGAAGGTTTCGACACGATGCGCTATTCGGAGCCCGAAGTGCGCCGTATCGCGCACGTCGCGTTTCAGGCCGCGCAAAAGCGCCAGAAAAAGCTGACGAGCGTCGACAAGGCCAACGTGCTGGAAACGTCGCAACTGTGGCGCGACACGATGATCGACGTCGCGAAGGAATACGCGGACGTCGAGCTGTCGCACATGTATGTGGACAACGCGGCGATGCAGCTCGTCAAGGCGCCGAAGGCATTCGACGTGGTCGTGACCGGCAACATGTTCGGCGACATTCTGTCCGACGAAGCCGCGATGCTGACCGGCTCCATCGGCATGCTGCCGTCGGCGTCGCTCGACAAGAACAACAAGGGCCTGTACGAGCCGTCGCACGGTTCCGCGCCGGATATCGCGGGCAAGGGCGTGGCCAATCCGCTCGCCACCATTCTGTCGGCCGCGATGATGCTGCGTTATTCGCTCGGCAAGACTGAGCAGGCGGATCGCATCGAGAACGCCGTGAAGAAGGTGCTGGAGCAGGGCTACCGCACGGGCGATATCGCGACGCAGGACGGCAGGACCGTCGGCACGAAGGAAATGGGCGACGCGGTGCTGGCCGCGCTGTAATGTCCGTCTCGGGATCGCCCGAGTCGGTACAGTTGACGCGCAATTCGCGGCGATTTCACTGGAAAGACGGTACTTCCGACGAAAACGCCGCGTTTCGTGTATATTCTTTGGTCATGGCGAAGAACTTTCAATTCTCTACGGATTGCATCGGCCGCGGCATTGACGCTCGCGCGACCGGCTTCGCCCTCGTCACGCGCATCGACGGCATCGCCACCACTGGCGCTATCGGCACTATCGGCACGTCGAAAACGCGCATTACGAAAGTCTCCATCAAAGCGATCACGATTCGCTGATCGTCCCTCGTGTCCGAGCGTCTTCCCCGCGCGGCCACGCCGGGTAAGGATGCGGGGAAGCCTCAACAAATAAGGTTAGTCATGAACGTAGGTCTCGTGGGTTGGCGCGGCATGGTCGGCAGCGTGCTGATGCAGCGCATGCAGCAGGAAGGCGATTTCGACCTGATCGAACCGGTGTTTTTCAGCACCAGCAATGCGGGCGGCAACGCGCCGTCGTTCGCCAAAAACGAGACGAAGCTCAAAGACGCGACGAGCATCGACGACCTGAAGAAGTGCGACGCCATCATCACCTGCCAGGGCGGCGACTACACGAACGACGTGTATCCGAAGCTGCGCGCGGCGGGCTGGAAGGGCTACTGGATCGATGCGGCCTCGGCGCTGCGCATGAAGGACGACGCGGTCATCATCCTCGATCCGGTGAATCTCGACGTCATTAAGGATTCGCTCGTCAAGGGCGGGCGCGATTTCATCGGCGGCAACTGCACGGTCAGCCTGATGCTGATGGCGTTGGGCGGCCTCTTCCGCGAAAACCTCGTCGACTGGATGACGGCCATGACGTACCAGGCCGCATCGGGCGCGGGCGCGCAGAACATGCGCGAACTGCTGTCGCAAATGGGCGCGCTGAACGCGTCGGTGGCGGGCGATCTCGCGAATCCGTCGTCGGCCATTCTGGATATCGACCGCAAGGTGCTCGCCACGATGAACAGCGACGCCATGCCGACCGACCATTTCGGCGTGCCGCTCGCCGGCTCGCTGATTCCGTGGATCGACAAGGATCTCGGCAACGGCATGTCGAAGGAAGAGTGGAAGGGCGGCGCGGAAACCAACAAGATTCTCGGCAAGCCGGCAATGGGCCAGCCGGGTTCGATTCCGGTCGATGGCCTGTGCGTGCGCATCGGCGCGATGCGCTGCCACTCGCAGGCGCTGACCATCAAGCTCAACAAGGACGTGCCGCTCGACGAAATCAACGGCATTTTGGCTTCGGCGAACGACTGGGTGAAGGTCGTGCCGAACGAGCGCGAAGCGTCGATGCGCGATCTGTCGCCGGCAGTCGTCACCGGCACGCTGACGGTGCCGGTCGGCCGTCTGCGCAAGCTCGCGATGGGCGGCGAATACCTGTCGGCGTTCACCGTCGGCGACCAGCTGCTGTGGGGCGCCGCGGAGCCGTTGCGCCGCATGCTTCGCATTCTGTTGGACAAGTAAAGTAAACTACGCGCCTGAGAGCGCGGACCTCGTCCAGGAAGCGTCGCGTTATCGCGGCGCTTTTTGTTTATGGAGCCGCATTTTTGGGACTGCGAGCGAATCGACCGGTCGTACGATTGGGGCGCGCATCAGTCTTGCTGTTCGTATCAACCTTCGCCGTACTTCTGGAGCTTCAATGATTCGACGACCCCGCCGGTCCTTCATCCCGTCATCGCGTGCGGCGTTTGCCGCGGCCAGCGCCGTTCTGTGCGCGGCGCTCTGGACGAATTCCGGCGCGGCGTTCGCGCAGGCGAGCGGCGCGACAGCCGATACCGCCGCACCCGGCAATGCGCCCGCGCAGCGGTACGCCGTGAAGCCGGGGCAGTCGCTGAGCGATATCGCGGGCGAACTGACCGGTTCGAAAGAGCGGGCCGTGAAGGAGAAGATGGCGCGCGCGCTGTTCGATGCGAACCCGAACGCGTTCGCGGGTCACGACATCAATCGGCTGAAGCTCGGCGCGGTGTTGAACGTTCCGGGCGCGGATGTGGGCGCGGCCTCTGACAACGCAACGCCGCTGGCGTCGGCGCCGCAGGCAGTCCAGCCGAGCGCCCCGTCGGCGAATGCGGCCAGTGCAGCGCAGTCGTCGTCGCCGGCCGTCGAAACCGCGCCGGTTCAGCCGGCGGCGTCCGCCGCCGAACCGGCCGCGAGCGAGCCGGCCACGCCGGCCACGGCTTCGGCGGCATCGCAAGCCGCGCCGGAGGCAGCGCCTGCCGTCGCGCCCGTCGCGAGCGCGCCCGCATCCGATAGCGCGCCGCAAGCCCACGGCGGCATCGATCCGAAGGTGATCGCGCTCGTTCTCGCGGTCATCGCTTTGCTGCTGTTTCTGCTGCTCCGCCGCAACAAGCGCCGCGCTCAGGCCGAAGCCGAAGCCCGCCAGCAGCCGCCCGCGCCGGTTCCCGCGCCGACGCCGCCGCGTCCTGAATCGGCAGCCGATCTCGAAGGCACCGCCGTCGAGCGCGATCAATCCGAACTGAACGCCGTCGCCGCAAGCCTCGCAAGCTACGAAGCGGCGCAGTCTTTCGCGACGCCGTCGGCGGATGACGCGCCCGAGTCCGCCAGAACGCCCGAAGCGCGCACGGACCAGCCGAATCGCACGCAGCCGGCCGAGCCGTTGATTCCGACGCCGCCGGCTGCGGCTCACGCGGCCTTCGTTCCGCCGCTTTCGCACGCAGCAACGGCCGACGCGCAAACGCATGAGGCTCACGAGGCGCATGCGCGCGAAATCGCCGCGCGCGAAGCCGCAGCGCACGAAGCCGAAAAGTGGGAAGCCGAAGAACGCGAAGCCGCCGCGCGGCAGGCCGCCGCGCGAGAAGCGGAGGAGCGCGAAGTTCGCGCGCGTGAAGCCGCAGCGCGCGAAGCATTGGAGCGCGAGCTTGCCGGCCGCGACGAGGCGTCGCGCGAAGCCGCCGAACAGGAAGCGCAGGCGCATCAGGCTCGCGAGGCGGCGGCGCGCGAAATCATCGCTCGCGAAGCCGAGTTGCGCGAAGCGCAGGCGGTTGCCGCCCAGCAGCAAGCGGCGGAGCAGCGCGCAGCGCAACAACGCGCCGTCGAGGAGCAAGCCGCGCGCGACGTCGAGCAGCATCCTGCGGGCGTCGAGGACGACGAACCGGTGTCCGCCGATCGCTTCCCGATGCCCAAGTTTCCGACCGAAGCTGTCCAGGCGCTGGACTCGCTCGACATGAGCCTGCCGCCTCGCATGGAACTGACGCTCGCTCCGCCTTCCGACGACCACGCTCCGCGCCATGACGCGCCATCGCACGCGTCGGTCGGACAGGAGCCGTTCGTTCCGCAGCCGATTGCCGAGACCGACGCGGCCCACGAGGCGCAGGCGTTCGCGCTGCCGTCGGTTGCCGACGAGGTTCACTCGTCTGCCGCCGCGCGTATCGAAGCGGGAACAGCCGGCGCGCCGTCGGTCGCCGGGCTGGGGGCGACGCAGTTCGGCCCGTTGAGTCTCGACTTCAATCTGGACTTGCCATCCAGCCACACGGAGCCGCTGCCCGCGCTGACCGCCGCGCAACTGGCGACCATCGCGCGCAATAAGCTCGAATTGGCGGTGGAATATATCGAATTGGGCGATCTGTCGGGCGCTCGCACGTTGTTGCAGGAAGTGATCGCATCGAACGATCAGGCGACGCGCCAGCAAGCGGCCGGCTTGCTCTCGACGCTCGCGCCGCACTCCTGATATGCGCATAGCGTTGGGCGTTCAGTACGACGGGGCGGGGTTTTGCGGCTGGCAATCGCAGCCGCACGGCAATACGGTGCAGAATGAACTCGAGCGCGCGCTCGCGGAATTCACGCAGACGCCGGTTCAGACGGTCGTCGCCGGACGCACGGACACGGGCGTGCACGGCCTCGGGCAAGTGGTGCACTTCGACACCGAACTGGACCGTACCGATTTTTCGTGGGTGCGCGGGACGAACGCGTTTCTGCCGAGTTCGGTCGCGGTGCAGTGGGCCAAGGCGATGCCCGACGACTTCCACGCCCGTTTCGCGGCCTTCGAGCGCACGTACTTTTACGTTTTGTACGTCAATCCGGTACGTTCACCCATGCTGGCGAAACGCGCGGGCTGGGTGCACACGCCGCTGGACGTCGCCGCCATGCGCGATTCCGCCGGTTGCCTCATCGGCGAGCACGATTTCTCGTCGTTTCGCGCGGCCGATTGCCAGTCGAAGACGCCGGTCAAGCATCTTTATCGGATCGACGTGCGCGAACAGGGCGATTTCATCCACTTTCGGTTTCGGGCGAATGCGTTCCTGCATCACATGGTGCGTAACTTGATGGGCTGCTTCGTGGCGATCGGGCGCGGACGACATCCCGCGTCGTGGATGGCCGACGTGCTCGAAGCGCGCGACCGTCGCGCCGCCGCGCCGACCTTCATGCCCGACGGGCTTTATCTCGCGGAAGTCGGATACCCCGAGCGTTTCGCGGTTCCGCCGCCGCATATCGCAAGCATGCCGTGGAGCGCCGTTTGGGCCGACCAGCCATGACAGATCAAGATTTGCACCGGACCAGAATCAAGCTATGCGGGCTCTCGACAGTTGAGCACGTCGAGCACGCCGTCGCGCTGGGCGCGGATGCCGTGGGTTTCGTCTTCTATCCGCCGAGTCCGCGCTCGCTGACCGTGTCCGAAGCGGCGGAACTGTGCCGCTACGTGCCGCCGCTGGTGGCGGCGGTCGGCCTGTTCGTCAACGCGACGCCGGAATGGGTGCGCGAGGTGACGTCGAACGTGCCGCTCTCGCTGCTGCAATTCCACGGCGACGAAACCCCGGAACAATGCGCCGAACTGGCCGCGATTGCGGGTTTGCCCTGGTGGCGCGCGGTGCGCGTAGGGCCTGATGCGGCCGCAAGCGATTTGGTAGAATCGTCGCTTAACTATGCGGCGGCGGGCGGTATTTTGCTCGACGCTCTCGTCGAGGGCTTCGGCGGCGGTGGAAAGGTATTCGATTGGTCACTTATTCCAACAGATCTCGGGCATCGGGCCGTTTTGAGTGGTGGGTTGAACGCGCAAAACGTCAGTGACGCCATCCGGCGCGTGCGCCCGTTCGCGGTCGATGTCTCGAGCGGCATCGAAGTGCCGGGCGCCAAGGGCGTGAAAGATTCCGCCCGAATGACCGCGTTCGTGCGCGCAGTGCGCGAAGCGGACGCCGGCTGATTCCGACTGCGGGCCAACCATGGCTCGCCACCGAGAGAGTGACGCAATGTACAACTTGCCTGACGAAAGAGGCCACTTCGGCCAATATGGCGGCGTGTTCGTTTCCGAAACGCTTATTCACGCGCTGGACGAACTGCGCCAAGCCTACGACGCAGCCCGCCAGGACCCGGCATTCCAGGCCGAATACGACTACGAACTGAAGCATTACGTCGGCCGTCCTTCCCCGATCTATCACGCGAAACGCTGGAGCGACATGCTCGGCGGCGCGCAGCTTTATCTGAAGCGCGAAGACCTGAATCATACGGGCGCGCACAAGGTCAACAACGTAATCGGGCAGGCGCTGCTCGCGCGCAAGATGGGCAAACCGCGCGTCATCGCCGAGACCGGCGCGGGGCAGCACGGCGTGGCGACCGCGACCATCGCGGCGCGCTTCGGCATGGAGTGCGTGGTCTACATGGGCGCCGAGGACGTGAAGCGACAGGCGGCAAACGTCTATCGCATGAAGCTGCTGGGCGCGACCGTCGTGCCGGTGGAATCGGGCTCGCGCACGCTGAAGGACGCGCTCAACGAGGCCATGCGCGACTGGGTGACGAACGTCGAAAACACGTTCTACATCATCGGCACCGTGGCCGGGCCGCATCCTTATCCGATGATGGTGCGCGACTTCCAGCGCGTGATCGGCGACGAATGCCGCGTGCAGATGCCCGAGATGGCGGGCCGTCAGCCGGATGCCGTGATCGCGTGCGTCGGCGGCGGATCGAATGCAATGGGCATCTTTTATCCGTATATCGAAGATGAAGCCGTGCGTTTGATCGGCGTCGAAGCGGCGGGCGACGGTATCGACACCGGCCGGCACGCGGCGTCGCTCATGGGCGGAAGCCCCGGCGTGCTGCACGGCAATCGCACGTATCTCTTGCAGGACGACAACGGCCAGATCATCGAGACGCACTCGGTGTCGGCGGGGCTCGACTATCCGGGCGTCGGTCCGGAGCACGCGTGGCTGAAGGACGCGGGCCGCGCCGAGTACGTCGGCATCACGGACGACGAGGCGCTCAAGGCGTTCCACGACTGCTGCCGTATCGAGGGCATCATTCCGGCGCTGGAGTCGAGTCACGCGCTGGCGTACGGCGCGAAGCTCGCGAAAACGCTGCCGCGCGACAAGGTGCTGCTCGTCAACCTGTCGGGCCGCGGCGACAAGGACATGCACACGGTCGCCGAGCGATCGGGCATCCAGTTCTAAGCCGCAGATGCGCACCGTTATCGACGAACCGATGTCCGCCGGCGCGCTGCAAGGCGTCGGCATCGACATTCGGAACCGCGATTTTCTCGCCGATGCCGCCTCCGTTCCCGATGCGTCGATCGATCTGATCGTCGCCGACCCGCCTTATGGGCTCGGCAAGGACTACGGGAACGACTCGGACATGCTGTCCGGCGAAGCCTTTCTTGCGTGGACGTATCGCTGGCTGGACATCGCGATACCGAAGCTGAAGAAAAGCGGGTCGATGTACATCTTCTGCACCTGGCAGTATTCGCCCGAACTGTTCGTGTTCCTGAAGCGCCGGATGACGATGGTCAACGAGATCGTCTGGGACCGGCGCGTGCCGAGCATGGGCGGAACCACGCGCAAATACACGTCGGTGCACGACAACATCGGCTATTTCGCGGTGTCGAAGGATTACTACTTCGATCTTGATCCGGTGCGCATTCCCTACGACGCAGCGACGAAAAAGGCGCGCTCGCGCAAGATTTTCGAAGGCAGCAAGTGGCTCGAAATGGGCTACAACCCGAAGGACGTCTGGTCCGTGTCGCGGCTGCATCGGCAGCACGCGGAGCGGGTCGATCATCCGACGCAAAAGCCGCTGGAGATCGTCGAGCGCATGGTGCTGGCGAGTTGTCCGCCGGGCGGCCGCGTGCTCGATCCGTTCATGGGTAGCGGCACGACCGCCGTTGCCTGCGCGCGCCACGGCCGGCTTTTCACGGGCTTCGAGATCAACGCGGACTACTGCGCGATTGCGGAAAACCGCCTGGCGAAGCTCGATGCGCCGCTGACGGCCGAGACCGAGACCGCCGAATAGCGCGCGAGCCGCAGCTTCGTCGCTGATCGCGTCGATGATCGACGCTAACGAATACGCTTACGAGAATTCTCATGTCCCGTATCAAGAACACTTTCGCGACGCTTGCCGCGCAAGGCCGCAAAGGGCTGATTCCGTTCATCACCGCGGGCGATCCGAACCCCGAGCAAACCGTCGAATTCATGCACGCGCTCGCCAGGGGCGGCGCGGACGTCATCGAACTGGGCGTGCCGTTTTCCGATCCGATGGCCGATGGCCCCGTCATCCAGCGTTCGTCGGAGCGCGCGCTGGCGCGCGGCGTCACGCTCAAGCGCGTGCTCGCCGATGTGGCGCGCTTTCGCGAGACCGACGCCGACACGCCCGTCGTGCTGATGGGCTACGCGAATCCGATCGAACGCATGGGCGCCGACGCGTTCGCGCAAGCCGCGAAAGAGGCGGGCGTGGACGGCGTGCTCGTCGTCGACTATCCGCCGGAGGAAGCCAGCGATTTCGGCGCGACGATGCGCGCGGCCGGCATCGATCCGATTTTTCTGCTCGCGCCCACATCGACCGACGAGCGCGTGGCGGCGGTCGGCAAGATCGCGAGCGGCTACGTGTATTACGTGTCGCTCAAGGGTGTGACCGGCGCGGCAAATCTGGACGTTTCCAGCATCGCGAGTAAAATCCCGGCCATCAAGTCGCAGGTGCCGCTGCCGGTCGGCGTCGGTTTCGGCATTCGCGACGCAGAGACGGCCCGCGCCGTCGCCGAAGTCGCGGACGCGGTCGTCATCGGAAGCCGGCTCGTGCAGTTGCTCGAAGAGGCGCCGCCGGACACGGCCGCCGCGTCGCTCACGAGCTTCATCGCGGAAATTCGCGCGGCGCTCGATTCCGCCAAATAACATGTGCCGCCGCGGCCGTCTTCGACGGTGCGCGGCGCTGCCCCGATCAGTCAAGGAACAACGATGAGCTGGCTCGACAAACTGCTGCCGCCCAAGATCAAGCAAACCGATCCCAAGAACCGCAAGGGCATCCCGGAAGGGCTGTGGGTGAAGTGTCCGTCGTGCGAGGCGGTGCTGTACCGCAACGACGTCGAGGCGAATCTGCATGTTTGCCCGAAGTGCAGCCACCACATGCGTATCGGCGCGCGCGAGCGGCTCGACCGCCTGCTGGACCCGGAAGGCCGCTATGAAATCGGCCAGGAAATCGTGCCGGTCGACGCGCTGAAGTTCAAGGACAGCCGCAAGTATCCGGACCGCCTGAAAGAGGCGATGGAAGACACCGACGAAACCGACGCGATGGTCGTCATGGGCGGCGCGATCCATACGCTGCCGTGCGTGGTCGCGTGCTTCGAGTTCGCGTTCATGGGCGGCTCGATGGGCTCGGTGGTCGGCGAACGCTTCGCTCGGGGCGCGCGCAACGCGCTGGAGCAGAATGTGCCGTTCATCTGCTTTACGGCGTCGGGCGGCGCGCGCATGCAGGAAAGCCTGCTTTCGCTGATGCAGATGGCGAAGACCACCGCCATGCTGACCAAGCTGGCCGACGCGAAACTGCCGTTCATCTCGGTGCTCACCGACCCGACGATGGGCGGCGTGTCCGCGAGCTTCGCGTTCCTGGGCGACGTCGTGATCGCGGAGCCGAAGGCGCTGATCGGCTTCGCCGGCCCGCGCGTGATCGAGCAGACGGTGCGCGAGAAGCTGCCCGAAGGCTTCCAGCGCGCGGAATTCCTGTTGCAGAAGGGCGCGATCGACATGATCGTGGATCGCCGCAAGATGCGCGAAGAAATCGCACAGTTGATGGCGCTGATGACGCGACAGCCGGCCGATTCGGTGGCTTGACGCCGTTTTGTGCCCGCGCCGCGCCGCGCGTGAACCGCGAGGTTCCGCGCGGCGTTTTTGCTTTTCCGACTACCGAACATGACCACATTTCCCACTCTCGACGCGTGGCTCGCCCATCTGGAAGCGGCGCATCCGGTCGGCATCGACATGGGCCTTGCGCGCATCGGGCGCGTCAAGGAGGCGCTCGGCCTGCGCTTCGACTGCCCGGTGATCACCGTCGGCGGCACGAACGGCAAGGGCTCGACGTGCGCGATCCTCGAAAGCATTCTGCTGCGCGCGGGCTATCGCGTGGGCTGCCATACGTCGCCGCATCTGCTGTCTTTCAACGAGCGCGCGCGTATCGACGGCGCTGAAGCCACCGACGCCGAGTTGCTGGAACACTTCGAAGCCGTCGAGAAGGCGCGCGTCAGCTTGGCCGATCCCGTCTCGCTGACGTATTTCGAATTCACGACGCTCGCCATCCTGCATCTGTTCGCGTCGCGCGGGCTGGATGTGGTGATCCTCGAAGTGGGGCTCGGCGGGCGGCTGGACGCGGTGAATATCGTCGATACGGACTGCGCCGTGGTGACGAGCATCGATATCGACCATGCGGACTATCTGGGCGACACGCGAGAGAAAATCGGCTTCGAGAAGGCGGGCATCTTCCGTACGGGCAAGCCTGCCGTGTGCGGCGATCCATCGCCGCCGCAGACGCTGATCGACCATGCCGCCGCCGTGGGCGCGGATCTGTGGCTAGTCGGCCGCGATTTCCGCTATGAAGCGCAGCCGGGCAACGAACGTCAGCAGTGGAGCTACATCGGCCGCACGCAGCGGCGCGCGGCGCTCGCGTACCCGGCGCTGCGCGGGGCGAATCAGCTCATCAACACGTCGGCGGCGCTCGCCGCGCTGGAGGCGCTGCGCGACCGGCTGCCGGTGTCCGCGCAGGATATTCGTCTGGGGCTCGCGAACGTGGAATTGCCGGGGCGCTTTCAGGTGCTGCCGGGCAAGCCGCAGATCATTCTCGACGTGGCGCACAATCCGCACGCCGCCGCCGTGCTGGCGCAAAACCTCGGCAACATGGGTTATTTCCCGTACACCTACGCGGTTTTCGGCGCGATGGGCGACAAGGACATCGAGGGCATCGTGAAGCAGCTCGCGGGCGAAATCGACCACTGGAACGTGACCGCGCTGCCGACGCCGCGTGCGGCCGCCGCCGACCGTCTGGAAGCCGTCCTGCGCGATGCCGGTGTCAACGACGGCCCCGACAGCAGCGTTGCTCGATTCGAGACCCCGGCGGATGCATTTCGAGACGCGTTAAGCCGCGCGTCCGAAAATGATAGAATCGTGGTTTTCGGTAGTTTCTATACGGTGGCTGGCGTCATGGCCTACCGTAAATCGCAGCATCACTAAGACGGCAGCCCGTCTGAAGCTTCTCGCACCAAGCCATACATGGGACTTTTCTCGTTCGGCAAGAAAGACGACGCCCGCGCCGCGAGCGACGCATACTCCGATTCCCCGCGCGGCTCGCGTCATACCGTGCGCACGGAGCGCCGCACGCGCCGCACGGACCGTCCCGATGCCGACGCCATGATGCTCGACCCCACGCTTCCCGAGAAGCAGCGCGCGCGGCGCAGGCTCGTCGGGGCCATTGCGCTGGTGCTGGCGGCGGTCATCGTCCTGCCGATGGTGCTCGATTCGCGCCCGAAACCCGTCGCTGACGACATTTCCATCGATATTCCCAACCGCGCCGCGCCCGCCGCGAAGCAGTCCCGCGAGGCGAACGATGCAGACACGCAGGCAGGCGTCGCGCACGATACGCCGCCCGCCGCAACCGATACGGCCAATGTCGCCGCAGGCGTGACGCAGCCGCAACCGTCGGCCTCGGCGCCCGCGGCCACTGCGCAGGCCAAGCCCGAAGCGAAGGCTGAAGCGAAGCAGCCGGCACCCGTTGCCAAGGAAGCCGCCAAGCCGCAGGCCCAAGCGGCCGCGGAAAAGGACACCACGGCAAGCCCTGCATCAAGCGCGGCGAACACGCCGTCGTCGCCGGCAGGCAGCCGCTTCGTGCTCCAGATCGGCACGTTCGACGACGACACGGCAGCGCAGAACTGGGTCAACAAGTTGAAAGCGGCGGGCGTGCCCGCATATCTCGAACATCGTCAGCAGTCGGATGGCTCATCCCGCGCGCTGTTGCGCGCAGGACCGTTCCCGGATCGCGCGTCGGCGTCCGCCGCGCTCGTCAAGGTGCGGCAGGCGGGCCTGGCCGGCGGCAAGCGGTCGGCGTCGAACTAAGCGTCGATGTCGATGTTCACGAGCTTCGACTACGCCGTGATGGCCGTGATCGGCCTGTCCGCCTTGCGCGGCATGTGGCGCGGGTTGCTCGCCGAAGCCTTCGGGCTGGTCGGCTGGGTCGCTGCCATTCTGATCGCGGGCCGGTTCGTGAGCGTGGTGGTGCCGTACATCCCGGCATACTGGCCGGGCGGCGCGCTGACTCAGTGGGTCCTCGCGTTCTTGCTGGTGGTCGGCACGGTGCTGCTGCTGTCGAGCGTGCTGTCGGCGCTGCTCACGCGCATGACTGAAGTAACGGGCCTGCGCGGGGTGGATCGCTCGCTGGGCCTGCTGTTCGGCCTCGTCAGAGGCGCTATATTGGTGGTGATTCTGGTCGCGCTCGCAGGTCTGACGGAATTGCCGCAGAAGGATTTCTGGCGTAACGCGCTGCTGCGGCCCATGGCCGAGCAGGGCGTGCGCGAATTGAGACCGCTTCTCCCCGATACGCTCGCCGCGTATGTGCACGTCGCACCGCAGTCAGGCGACACGGCGCCAAGCGCCGCACAATAGACGAACGGCAGGCTACACGAGGAACGCGCGACGGCCACTTGCGCCGCCGAACGCGCCCGCTCGCGGGACTCGTTCGACCCGGCGCGACGCCGGCACGCCTCTCTACCGTTTCGACTCTTTGAAGGACCATGCCATGTGCGGCATCGTAGGTGTAGTTTCCCAAAGCCCCGTCAATCAGCTCATCTATGACAGCCTGCTGCTCTTGCAGCATCGCGGGCAGGATGCGGCGGGAATCGCGACAGCGAACGGCAACAACTTCCACATGCACAAAGCCAACGGCATGGTGCGCGACGTGTTCCGCACGCGCAACATGCGCAGCCTGCCGGGCAACGTCGGCATCGGGCAAGTGCGCTATCCGACGGCCGGTTCGGCGTCGAACGAGGAAGAAGCGCAGCCGTTCTACGTCAACGCGCCGTTCGGCATCATCCTCGCGCACAACGGCAATCTGACGAACTGGATGCAGCTGAAGGACGAGATGTTCCGGATCGATCGCCGGCACATCAACACCGCGTCCGACACCGAAGTGCTGCTGAACGTCTTCGCGCACGAACTGCAACTGGCGAGCTCCGGTCTCGAACTCGACGAAGCCGCGCTGTGGAAGGCGGTCGCGGGCGTGCATCGGCGGGTGAAGGGCTCCTACGCGATCGTCTCGCTGATCGCGGGCTACGGGCTCGTGGCGTTCCGCGATCCGTTCGGCATTCGCCCGCTCGTGCTCGGCAAGCTGGAAACATCGACGGGCGTCGAGTGGATGGTGGCGTCGGAATCGGTGGCGATCGAAGGCATCGGCTTCGAATTCGTGCGCGACATCGAGCCGGGCGAAGCGATCTTCATCGACGCCGACGGCAATCTGCACAGCCACCAATGCGCCGAAAAGCCGGTGCTGAACCCCTGCATCTTCGAACTCGTGTATCTGGCGCGTCCGGATTCGTGCCTCGACGGCGTGCCGGTCTACAACGCGCGTCTGCGCATGGGCGACTATCTCGCCGAGAAGATCAAGCGCGTGCTGCCCGACGTGCCGATCGACGTCGTGATGCCGATTCCCGATTCGTCGCGCCCCGCCGCGATGCAGGTGGCGGCCAAGCTCGGCGTCGAATATCGCGAAGGCTTCTTCAAGAACCGCTACGTGGGCCGCACGTTCATCATGCCGGGCCAGGCGGTGCGCAAGAAGTCGGTGCGCCAGAAGCTGAACGCCATGGGCATCGAGTTCAAGGGCAAGAACGTGCTGATCGTCGACGATTCGATCGTGCGCGGCACGACATCGCATGAAATCGTGCAGATGGCCCGCGATGCCGGCGCGAACAAGGTGATCTTCGCGTCCGCCGCGCCGCCGGTGAAGTTCCCGAACGTGTACGGCATCGACATGCCGACGCGTGGCGAACTCGTCGCGCATGGCCGCAGCGACGACGAAGTGGCGCGCATGATCGGCGCTGACCATCTGGTGTATCAGGACGTCGAGGATCTGAAGAACGCGGTGCGCGACATCAATCCGGCGCTGAAGGATTTCGAGGCGTCCTGCTTCGACGGTCACTACATTACCGGCGACGTCACGACCGACTATCTGGATCGCATCGAAACCGCGCGTCTCGCTCCGCAAGAGCAAACGGACCGCGACATCGCGGGCGAGGCACTCGAAGGCGGTCCCGCGCGTTCGCAACTGCACCTGCAACTGTCGGTGGAATAAGCCTTCGTATTTGCTTCGAGAAGCCCGCTCGGTCGATCAGACGAGCGGGCTTTTTTGCGTCTGTTGCTCGCGCGGCGTCTTCAAAGCGCCGCTGCGCCATTGCCCCGGCGGGATGCCGAAGCGTTTCGAGAACGCATGCGTGAACGCGCTTTGATCCGCAAACCCGACTTCGAGCGCGACATGCGTGAGCGAGGCGCGCGGATCGGCGAGCAGCGTCAGCGCCGTGTCCAGACGCAGGCGATGCACATAGCGATGCGGCGTCTCGCCGAACGCCTCGCTGAACAACTGGTGAAAGCGCCGCATGCCGAAGCCGCAATGCGCGGCGAGATCCGCAATGCGTAGCGGCTCGCAAAGATGCGCGCGCAGCCACCGGTCGATGCGCGCGAAGTCGAGGCCGCGCAATTCGGCATCGAGCGATGCGCCCGCGCCGGCCATCAAGGCGCCGCACAGATGCGTGGCCGCTTGCCAGCCGAGACGCGCGGGCAGGGCAGTATCGTCGGTAGGAAGGCGCCCGGCGACGCTCGCGACGAGCTGCGTGACCGATGCATCGAGATCGACGGTACGCGCGCGTTCAAAGAAACGCGCAGGCACCGCGACCGATGAAGCGGGAAGATCGAGCACGAGCTGGCGATTCACGCCTTCGGCCCAGTACTCGTGACGCGCGCCGGCAGGAATGATCCACGCGCGATGACGGTCGATGAGCGATTCGCCGCCCTCCACCGCCATGCCCATTGCGCCGTCGAAACCGAGCACGATCTGATGGAAGTCGTGCTCGTCGGACGCCTGCACCGCTTCATAGCGGCGCAGCGAAACGGTAGGGCGGGGGACCGGCGCGCTCATGCCGTCTTGCTCAAACGTCGAGCAGTTCCACTTCGAAGACGAGCGTGGCGTTCGGCGGAATCACGCCGCCCGCGCCGCGCGCGCCGTAACCGAGTTGCGGCGGAATGGTGAGACGGCGCACGCCGCCGACCTTCATGCCCTGCACGCCTTCGTCCCAGCCTTTGATGACCATGCCGCCGCCGAGCACGAAAGCGAAGGGATCGTTGCGGTCCTTGCTGGAGTCGAACTTCTGGCCGTCGGTCAGCCAGCCGGTGTAGTGCACGCTGACGGTCTTGCCCGCGACGGCTTCGGCGCCTTCGCCGACGGTGACGTCTTCATACTTGAGACCGGAATCGGTCGTGACTGTCGACATTGTTTGCTCCTGGTTGCACGGCTCTACGCCGATGGTCGAAACCACCATTGTAGAGCGTAGCAACGAAGCGAGTCAGGGCGATCAGGAGTGACGGCCGCGTGGATTCATGCGGCTGCCGATGCGCGGGCGGTCCGCGTTCATCGGCGAACCGACCCGGGCGCCCACGTTCGGGCTCACGCTCACGCCGAATTCGGGGCTGATGTACGAAGGCTCCATCCCATTGCCCGGCATGAGATCGCGCGTATCCCTTTTCGCGAGCTTCAGCGCCCGCACGCGGACATACGCCATGGCGATGAACGTCCACGGCGCGAGGTACGCGAACTCGGGCACCGACACCATCATCATGGTCCACGTCGCCACGCAGCACTGGCGCAGCGCCATGCCGCGCGCGTCCCAGTCGAGCTTGAACGCGGGGTAGAGCATCAGCACGCTGACGCCGACGAGACCGATCACCCCCGTGTTGACGAGCAGGGTCGAAAACAGATCGGTGGACCGGATATAGCCGAAGCCGATACCGAACAACTGGTTCAGCGGCGATGAATGCGCCCACAAGCGCAACGACTCCAGGAACAGCTTCGCGCGGTCGGAGCCGGACTCGTTCTTTCCTTCCAGCTTGTCCATCACCATCTGCTGGAACAGGTCGGCGATATAGTCCTGCAACGCGAATGCGACCAACGCCACCAGGAAGAGGCCGATGAGCGCCTTGATCGGATTGATGCCGAGCTTGCGCATGCGAATGAGCGCGAAGACGGCATAGCCGATCAACACTGTGGACGACGTACTCATGAGAAGCGAGATCCCGATGATCCACACCGGCCAGCGCAAACGGGCCGTCGCGTTGAAGTAGATCCAGAAGGGGAAGATGGACATGGCGTACATCGACGGTTCGCCGGTCAGCGCCTTGAGACGCTGTATCGACATGCCGCCCGCGCTCACGGTCTGGAACGAACTGCCGTTCACGGTGCCGTCCGAGCGCACGATGCCGCGGCCGAACTGGTCGCCGAACGCGCGGTTCGAGATGAAGTCGCCGGGCGAGCCCGTCAGCACGTAGAACACCACTTCATAGATGCCGTAGAGGGCGAAGAGCGTCACCGCCGCGAAGATCCACTGGTCCCACGTCGGCCGGTAGTAGTAGTACACGTACGCCGCGTACAGCACCACCGCCGCCACGTAGATGGACTGCGTGAACATGCTCTTGCGCATGATGAACGTGACCGGGTCCTTGTCGTCGACGAGCGCGATCTTGCTGAAGTCGGCATCGAACGGAGCCATGACGTCCGCGAGTTGCGTCGTGCACAGCATCAGCAGCCAGACGAGGATGGCCGCGCCCACGAAGTGCAGGTAGTTCTTGCGCGCACGGCCGCCGAAGAGAAGCACGAGCGGCACGGAAAGGAAGCACATGAGATAGCCGATCGTCGTGCCCTGAATCGACGGGATCACGAGGAACGACGTAACCGGCATCGCGAAGGCCCAGATGCGGTAGTACTTGTCGACCAGCGTTGCTTTGTCTTTCATCGTAGAGAGTGTTGCTGCGTCTTTTGTTTGCTTGCCGTTACGTGTGAAGGCCGCCCCCTGAAACGCAACGCCGCGTGACGGGCACGCGGCGTTTCGCTCAAGCAATCATGCTGTGCTTCGAGACGTTCATCAGTTCGCCGACTTGAAGCTGCTCGTGTACGCCGCCGCGTAACCATACGTGCGGCGGTTGCTGCGACGCTTCGGGATGGCGTTGAACACCGAGCCGACGAGACGTCCGCCTGCGCGCTGCACCTTCTTGACCGTCTCTTCGATTTCCTCTTCGCTCTGGATGCCCGAGCGCAGCACCAGAACCGTCGAGCCTGCATCGCTTGCGACGATGGCCGCGTCCGTGACGGCGAGGAACGGCGGAGTATCGATGAGCACGAGGTCGTACTGATCGCTCAGGCGCGCGAGCATGTCGCGGAAGCCCGGCATCATCAGCAGTTCCGACGGATTCTCCGGGTAGCTGCCGCACGACATGAACGAGAGCCCCGGCACGCCGACCTGACGAATCGCTTCGGCCGTGCCCACTTGCCCCTTCAACACTTCCGACAGACCGCCGGGATTCGCCTGCTTGAAGAACGACGCGATATGGCCGCGGCGCAAGTCGCCGTCGATCAGCAGCACGCGCAGGCCGATTTCCGCGAGCAGCACGGACAGATTTGCCGCGACGAAGCTCTTGCCCGCCGAGGGAATCGGACCGGTCAGCATCACGATGTTGTTCGGCGCGTTCACGAGGTCGCGATACAGCTCGGTGCGCACAGCGCGCAGCGCTTCGACGGCCGGATCGTGCGGATAGCGCGTGGCGAGCACGAAGGCGTCGCGGTCGGCGCCGGCGAGATTCGGCATGGTGATGTCGTCATGCGGCTCGCGCTTGACGTGCGGCAACGCCTTCGGCGCGCTGCCCGCCTGCGTGGTCGAATGACCCAACGCGTGACCGACCGGCGACACCGAGATCTCGTGATCGAGCAACTGCTGCTGACGGCTGAAGAGCACCTCGCCGAGCACCGGCACCGAGAGGCGACGTTCGACGAACATCGGATCGGTGACGCCGATCATCGCGTGGCGGCGCAGGAAGATGAAGAACGTGCCGACGAAGAAGCCGAGCGCCGTGCCCGCGACGATCACGAGCGGCTTGTTCGGCTTCACCGGACGATGCGGACGCAGCGCGTTATCGACGATGTGCGCGCCGCCGCTCGTGCTGGCGCGACGAATCGACAGCTCTTCGGCCTTGTTCATCATGCCGAGGTAGACGGTTTCCGCAACGCGCGCATCACGCGTGAGTTCGGCGCTTTGGCGTTCCGAAGCGGGCATGCTGTCGAAGCGCGACTGGATCTGCTTGTTGGTCTGCTCGTATTGCGCGATCTGCTGATCGAGATTGCGAACCTGCGGGCTGTCCGGCGTGAAGCGCTGCAACGCTTGCGTGCGCTGCAGTTGCAGCATCGCGAGTTGCTGCATCGAAGTGATGCTGCCTTGCAGATACGCCTGCGCTTCGTTGATCGGCTGCACCGACTGGGACTTCGCGCGGAATGCGCTCAAGCGGCCTTCGGCGTCCTTCAGGTCGCGCTCGAGGCGCGGCAGTTCCGAGCGGATGAATTCGAGCGTCTTCGTATCGTTGGCCTGACGGCTGGCTACGGCGGCGGCGAGATACGCCTGACCCAGCGCGTTCGCGACCTCCGCGGTTTGATCGGGATCTTCGCCGTTATACGAGATTTCGACGATGCCCGTGTCCTTCGTGGACTCGGCCACTTTGATCGACTTCAGCAGCAGGTCGATGGCATCCAGCGTGTTGTAGCGCGTGACCGTGAAGTGCACGCCCGGATGACCGACGGCGCCGTCCACGAGCATCGACACGCCGTGCGCCGAAGCGGGACGACCGATCGTGCCGCGCAACAGCACGTTGCCGTCCGGGTCTTCGAGCTGGTACTGATTGTTGTCGAGCAACGTGAAGTCGAGCTTTGCGTCTTCGAGCGACGGCGGAACGTCAAGACGCGCGATGCGCAGATCTTCGCCGCCCCACGCGTACGATTTCATGCCGAACCATGCGGGCGCGAGATGGCCGCGCTCGGCGAACATGCCCGCGATCCAGCCGAGCACCGGCATGGTATGCGGCTTGACCTTGACGTCGAAGTGGAACTGGTTGACGACCGGCTCCAGCACCGAGCGGCTCTTCATCACCGAGATTTCAGCCGGCGCGAGTTGAGTGGCCGACATTTGCGGCTGCTGCGCCTGCATCTGATTTTGCGGCGCAATGCCGAGCGCGTTCGGATCAGGCGGATCGACACGCACGACGACGTCGGCCGAATAGATCGGCTTCGCGAGGAATGCATAGGCGGAGGCAAGCGCAGCGGCCGCCACGACGAACACCAGCAACATGCCGATGTGATCGCGCAGCAGCTTGATCATGTCGCCCGCAGTGAATTCATTGTCGTCCTTGCCAGGACGCGAAGATCCGGAGTTGACGTATAGCGTGTTCAAAGGCGGCATCCTCTGTTCGAATGTTGAGCGTGGTTTTCCGGGCCAAACAGAAACGCAAAGCCCGCGCGGTTGGCCGCGTTACGTCGTTCGTGTGTGTATCCGGCGTGGCCGGGAGAGTCAAAGGCTTCAGGCGGTACGGCTCGTCGAGTTGCGCTCGAACGAGGAGAGCGCGAATCGGCGAGGCGCTCTCTATCGATCTGCAACGGCAGGGTGTTCGCCCCACGCCTGTGTGCGAATCGACACCATACGCCCAAAAAAAATACGTAGCGTCAGGCTAATCTTCCAGCCTCGAAGTGCTTACGTCTGTTAAGTAGCGAACCAATCTAGAGCGTAGTGGTGCGTACCGCACTTGCATCGACGAGGTTTCGGGCGATAATTACTGATTTCGCCCGAAAGACATTCGTCAGACATAACGTTTTTTCCGTTACGTTGTCCGTTAAGGCATGGGATTCGCTTTGATGAAGTCCCGCACGACGTTGAAGCGCGGCTTGCGCGTCTGCCCGTCGTCGTGAATCACGCCGTAATTCCCATCGCCGCCGAAGCGCTCGTCATCGTATAGCTCATAAAGCGTGACGTTTTGAACGTCGTACTTTTTGGCCACTTTCACGAAGCCGGCAAGCGCGTCCTTGCCTGTCAGGAAACCGCCGGGGTCCGCATGATTCGGGCGCACGCCAAATTCCGTGATCCAGATGGGCTTGCCATAGCTGTCGCGCAGACGTTCGAGCACATTGACCTTTTTCGGGCCGGCCGCCGTGATCGAACCCATGTTCGAATACCAGTGCCACGCCGTGATGTCCCATTTCGGAATCGGATGACCTTTGGTGCCGTCCGGCTGCGTGCCGGCGAAGAGCATGTCCGTGAAGCCGTAATGCAACCAGCCGAAGGACGTGAGCAGGATCTTCGCGTCCGGGTTCGCTTCGCGTATGCCTTTGATGAGGCCGAGTATCGAGCCACGCGCTTTCATGAACCTCGCGTTGTCGTAATCCGACGGATGCTCGCCGCTGCGATCCGAGCCCAGGATGGTCCAGTTGTCGTATTCGTTGCCTACCTGATAGTAAGTGACGAGGCCCTTCAACACGCGCCCCGCCGTCTTGCCCAGCGCATAGCCCCGCTCGAAGGTCTCCTGCTCGTTCGCGCGCTTTTGCGGTTCGAACGGCGTCACGAGCGCAAGCACGCTAATGCAGGATTCCGCGGCCTGACGCGCGAACTTCGCGACGAGATGCGCGCTGTCTTCGCTCGACACGTCCTGCGCATAGATCGTGGCGCCGAGATCGCGCACTTGCGAGATCTGCTGGGAAAAGTCGGTCGTGCGATAAACGCCGCGATGTTCGAGATGGCCGACCACGCCGTAGAACACACCTTTCGTCTGATCGTCGCATTGCATGTTCGCGGCATCGGACGGTGCGGACTGCACCGCGCCGGTTCGCGCCTGCACCACGGCGGAGCCGCACAGCAGCGCGCCGACCAACGAAATTGCCACCCACAGCCTTCGCTTCAACATTCATCCCTCGCGAGAAAGCGTGATCAACTGGGAACGTCCGAGTGTTGCGGCGATGCCGGATCGAATGCGCCGCGGCACGGCATGGCGGGCAGCATCACGTTTTGCGCTTGCGCATCGAACGCCTCGCGTGAGAAGCGGCGGCGGAAGCTGTTGGCAAGCGCCGTCATCGGCACGTCCCGCGCGGCAAAAATCCGCTCGACGAATGCCTCGTGGTCGCCCGGACGGAAGAGCAGGGCATTCGGCAAATAAGAATCGAGGCCCGAGATGCGCGACACGACGATGGGCCGCTCGGCCAGCACCGCTTCGATCATCACGAGCGGCACGCCTTCGAACGCCGACGGCAACACGAGCGTATCGCTTGCGACGATGTAGGGCAGCACGTCGTGCTTCGGCCCGACGATGCGCACGCATGCGGACAAGACCGGACTTGCATCGACCATCTCGGCAAGCCGCGCGGCATCCGGTCCTTCGCCGACGATCAGCACGACCGTATGCCTGAACGCGTCCGCATGACGCTCGATGGCTTCCATCAGGAAGTCCTGACGCTTCTGCTTGAAGTTGATGCGGCCGATATGCGCGATGATCGTCGTGCCATCGTCCGGCAGGCCCAACGCGGCGCGCGCGGCGGGCTTCGTCAGCATGGAACGGCTGAAGCGGTCGTCGACGTAGTTTTCGAGAATCATCGTGCGCGCCTGAGGCGCGAGCGTGCGCAACTGGCCGCGCAGATGTTCGTTGAGCGTGACGAACTCGTCCGGCATGCGGTACAGCACGCGTTTGACGAGCCACTTGATCTTGTCGGTAACGCCGCCATCCTCCGGCGCTTCGTCGACGAGCGGCAGATAGCTCAGCGTCGGCACGCGCGCATAACGCGCCCCCAACAGTCCCGCGAGGCCGGATGCAATCGTGCCCTGTGCAATGAGCAGCTTCGTGAGGTTGAGCGTGCGCAGCGTCGCCGCCGTCGAGCGAATCGCGCGCAACAGCGCAAAGAGGTCGCCGCGAAGGGATTCCGCCGTATAAGCGAGCCCGATGGTGCGGACCTTCGCGTGCTGGCGGCTCAGATCGCTGACATAACGGTAGAGGGCTGCGTTCGTCCGCGGCACGAGAATGTGGAGCGTGTCGACGTTCCCGCTCGAAATAAGCGCGAGCATAAAACGCTTGAGCATCTCCTCGTGCCCACCGTTGATGCCCGAATCGCAATAGATTCCAACGTTCACTGTGTTTCCCCTGTCGCGCGCGTTGGCGCGCTTTGACATCTGCTTATCGTCTATTTATGAACTGCATGAGCATTCGCGCACTCTCGGTCCAGCGATACCGCTCTGCATGCGCGAGTCCCCGGCGTCGAAGGTCTTCGCTCAGTTGCGGCGAGTCCAGCAGCTCACGCAGCTTCGCGGCGATGTCCTCTACCGAGAAGGGGTCGCAGTAAATGGACGCATCGCCGCACGTTTCGGGCAGCGCGGCTGCGCGGCCGACGAGCGTGGGGCATCCGTTACGCATCGCTTCCAGTGGCGGAATGCCGAAGCCTTCATATATCGAAGGGTAAAGAAAGCAGGCTGCGTGCTGGTACAGCGCCTTGAGCTTTTCATCGCTCACGTAGCCCGCCTGCTTGATGTTCGGGGCGCTCGACAAATCCTGCGCCTTGCCGAAGATCGTCGCATTCTTCATGCCGACGATGACGAGATCGATGGACGGATCGTTCAGGCGCATGAACGCTTCGACCAGACGCTTGAAGTTCTTCGTCGGGTTCATGCTGCTCACGGCCAGAACGTAACGGTTCGGCGTGAGTTTCAGGTCGCCGATCACCGACGTATCCGGCACGATGTGATCCAGATGGTCCGCCGCGAGCGGCACGACGCCGATACGCTGCGGATTCACGCCGACATGATGCGCGAGACGGTCACGCGAGAACTCGGAGTTCGTCATCACGCAGCTCGACGTACGCGCGAGAATCCAGAACATCACGCGGTACCACATGCGGAATTTCCACGAGAAATGCGCAGGCGTGTCGAACACCGCTGCATCGTGCATGTAGATGATCTGGTTCGGCCGGAAGATCGAGCCCGAGTTGCTGAGATTGACGATGCGCGAGCGCCCCGCGAAAAGCGGCAGCACGATCTGCTCCCAGAACACGCCCTTGCCGAATCCCAGTTCGACGGTCGGCACGCCGTCCACCGGCACGAGGCCCGGTTGCGGCGGCACGGCCAGCGTCACATGCGAGCCTTCGGGCAGCTTCATCAGCGCGGCGACGAGTTCGCGTGCGACGCGCTGCACGCCGGTAGTCTTCTGGCTGGTGAAGCGGCCGTTGTAGACGAGCTTGTTTGGAGCGAAGGAGGTATTCATGTGTTACGCGTCAGAACTGTGAATCGGAGCTCGTCTCATACGATGCCACTTCATTCGCGCCGAGCGGTTCGCGCGAATGACGGTCCGAGCCGAACTCGTACATCGAGAGCCACTGGCGGAAGATGGCGTCCATCGAAAAGCGTTTGCACGCCGACGCGCGCGCTTCGGCGCCCATTCGTTCGCGCAGCGCCGCATCGTCGCGCAGACGCGCGATGTAGCCTTCCATTTCTTCGTCGCTTTTCGCGACGAAGCCTGTCACGCCGTGCTGAACCACGTCGCGGTTTCCCACCACGTCGGTGACGACTGCGGGGATGCCCGCCACCTGAGCTTCGATCAGCGCGATAGGCATGCCTTCCCAGCGCGACGTCTGCACGTAGATGTCGAGTTCCGATGTCAGTTCGAGGGCGCGCTCGCGCGTCACCCAGCCGCTGCATGTGACGGCGCTCTCCGACTGACCCGGCAGTTCTTCGACATTGCCGCCGATCCACAGAAACTTGACCGATGGCGCATGCAGGTCCGTCGCGAGCTTCACGAATGCCTCGTGATTCTTCTGGTACGAGGCGCGGCCACTCATGCCGATGACGAGCTCGCCGCTCGTCTTCTCGATGCGAGGCGGGATCTCAGCCACGTTCACGCCGTTTTCGATCACCCGCGCGTCAGGCGGCCTGACCTTCGTTTCGATCTCGTGCAGCTCGCTCATCGAACACGCGACGATGGTCCCGCCCATGCGCGCCGCGATGCGCTCGAACGTGAGATACGCGAACTGCTTGGCAGGCGATACATCGCGGCGCAGGAACGAGAGTCCATGCGGCGAATAGAACACGCGTGCTCGCGGCGCGGCGATACGCGCAGCGATGCGGCCCAAGACGCCCGCCTTCGAGGAATGCAGATGCACGACCGACGGATCACATTCGCGAAGCGCGCGCGCCAGATCGCGAACGCCGACGCAATCATTCTTCGGGTGCACTTCGCGGCACATGTTGACGTGCTTGAGTCTGACCGCGGGGTGGAACAGCTTCTCGAAGTTCGCTGGGGTTTCCTGCCTGATGGAATGAAGGATCGTTACGCCGACTCCTGCGGCCGCTGCGCGATTGGAAAGCTGGGTGAGCATCGAGAGAACCCCGCCTCCGAACGCTTCTGTTATATGGACGATCTCTTTCATGTTTGACTCTTCGAATAGCGTATTACCTGCGCCCCGCGGCAATCGCAATGGAGAAGAACAGCGGTCTTGTCGTTATCAATGGTCGGTAAACCACACATCGCCATATGCAGCATGCTCTGACGGCAAGGGCGCATCCACGTTCAAAGGAAAACACAAAAAACAGAACTAGGCGCGCAGCATCGCTTACCGAGTGTGGTTTCGACCACTCGGTCGGAACGCACCCCACGCACGCCGCATGCGACTACAACGTATCGCCTGTCTTACGTGAATTCCAGGTCAACCGTGAGATGCGTCATCCCGTCAGGCTCGCCTGTTCATCCGAGCAGGCAAGTCCGTACAACTTCTCTCCGAACGGATAACGCAGGCCCGTTCACGCAAAAACGAATCGCGCGCAATCAGGGTTGTCGAGTCTGCTAAAAAATCCGTACGGAACGTAAAGTCCACTTGTCATGCAATTCGTCATGCAATCAGTCGAACGACCGCCCTGGCGAAAAGCGCCTGCTCGCACGCATACGCCGGGACATGCTACGCATTCCCGTGCCGGCCGACCCACGCGGACTTTACTGATGATGTCGAAGTCAATTGACTTCGGGTTCTGTCTTGATGTCGGACATGGTCCGTTGTGCAAAGGCTATTTCGCATACGTCCAGCAGGATGCGAAGATCCTTGACCGGTACCGCAGCGGATTGCATACGCAGATTTTCAGCGCGCTCGACCAGCCTTTGCACGCGTTCGAACGATAGGTCGTCTTGTTTCATGCCACGGCTCACAATAAGGATTGATACCTAGTACCATAAGCCCCGATTTGTCATCCGTCCGTGCGCTGCCCCACATACACCGGTGCAACTTTCGGAGTAGCGGGCAAGCAAGACACAAAAGCTTCATCGGGCGACGTGCAGCTTTGGCATGTCGTCCGTGAAAGTTCTATAGCAAGGACAGTGCAGGCAAGGTCGGGGTGCGAAGGAAAACCGGGGCTGTCAGACAGACAGCCCACGTGAGGACGCAGGAAACGGGCCAGGTCTCAACCTGCTCCGCCTGGCGTCATGGGACGCTTCAGCAAGGGCACGCCTTCGAGATGAAGCGTGAAGGCCATGGCGGCGGCAACGGCCGTCTCCACGATCAGGACGGTTGCGGCGGCGCCCTGTTCGCCGAAGAGCACAGCCAGCACCGCGAGCAAGCTGAAGTTCAGGATCGCGGAGCCGATCAACACGCGGCTGAAGTGCGACTTCATGCCGAGCGGAAGCATGGTCTGAACGCCGAAAAGGTCGGTCAGGCCCGACATAAGCGGCACGAAGGCCATCCAGCGCAGCACATCGACGGTAGGCCCGAACTGCGGACCATACAGCAGCTTCACGGCAAGCGGCGCGCCGAAGAAAATGCACACGGAGATGAGTGAAACGATCGTGCCTTGCACGACGAACATCTTGCGCAGGAACGCGAAGGCATCTTCGCGTGCATGGTGCATGAGGAAGCTCACGCGCGGATAAGCCGCCGTCTTGAGCGGTCTCAGCATGTTGAGCGCCGCGCGAATCAGCTTGTCGGCCGCGGCGAAGTAACCGCCCGCGACGTTGCCCGAGATGAACGTCAACAACACGATGTTGCTCGACGCATAGATGTCGACGAGCGATGTCGCCATGAAGACGCTCCATCCGTCTTTCAAGCGATCGATGACGGTCCTGAGCGTGATGTGAACGAAGTCGATATCGCGCCGGAAGTACAAGTAAATGCAGATCGCGATGCCCGAGCCGAGCGGCACCAGCGTATTCACGAGCATCGCGTTGTTCACGTCGTCGTGATGACGCACGAAGAGATACATCGCGGGAATACTGAGCGCGCGTCCGACGAACACGAGCGCGCTGATCACGCCGAGATCTTCGACGCCTTGGAAGTACCACGTGGGAATGAGCATCGAGCCGATGGCCATGCCGAAGCCCACGAGCAGCAGTTGGCGATTCTCCGCGAGCGTCGGCACGACGAACGTCAGCCCGAGCAGCACGAGAAAGCCGGCTACCGAGAGCGCCATCTGCGCATACATGGTTTCCCAGAAAATCTGGGAACGCACCGCGCGGTTATCGCGATTGATGGATATCTTGGGTGTGGCGGTCAGTGAGAAGCTGAAGTTCGTGAGAGTGATGAAATAGGCCGTGAAGGCCATCGCAAACGAAAGCCGGCCATACTCGCTCGGACCCAGAACGCGTGCGAGCCACGGCAGCGTCAGGAGCGGTGCGAGGTAGGTCGATACCTGCAACGTCATCAGAATCGTGAAGTTCTTTCGAAAAGATGCCATTGAGCGATTTTTCCCGGCTTGAGTGCTGCGCTTGATTTCGATGACGCAAAAAATGCTGACTCATACGTGCCTCGTGCATGTTCGCCCTTCGGCGAGCCATTGCCAGACAACGCATCGGACGAATAGTTTCGTCGGACGCGCGGCTCGCAACGGCAGGACGTAAGCCATACAGGGCGAATCACCCGCGTCTTGGCCTGACAGCGAGTGAGCGAAGGACATGCGAGGGTAACGATGCAACGACATGACGGCGCCGCTTCAGTATCGCACCACGGGGCACGAGTATGACGCGGACACAAGTAATGGGTATTTAACAGGAAAAAAAAGAATTGTTCAGTGGGTTTGCACACGAACGAATCGGCGCGCGTATGCATACATGCAGCGCAAAACGCCAAGGCGCCCGTGATGTAGAGCCTGCGAGTACGCCGACATTCGACGATGCACGCGAGCCGCACGGGCGTGCGCGCTCACGCACGCGGTTTGCTCAGTCGCAACGGGAACGGTTGAGAGCCGGGGTTGAGCAGTGACGCTCTTCGCACCGCTGTGCGTTCGGCGCTCACATATAATGGGCTGACGATAGGGTACACACATAGAGTACACAGATCGCGGCTACACAGATTGGCCACACGGCTTGCATCGCTCAGGGCGCTTATCGGCGACCGGAACGCATCCGCTCCAGCGTCATCCACTGCAACATCGATACATGCAAGGACTAACAACCGTGACCACGTCTTTCTCAAGTACGGTCGAACGCACAGGCGCGCAGTCCGGCGATCCGGTCGTCGCAGGAAACGACGGCGTTCTGGTCCTCGATGCGGCCCTGCGCTGCGTCTCGGCCGACGCCACCTTCGCCCATCTCTTCGAACTGGATGCCTTGGCCCTCGCGAATCGCGCGCTCGCCGACACGCCGCTGCCCAAGCCGCTCGCGGCCGCGCTCGCCGAAGCCGCGGATGCCGCGTTCGCCGGTCACGGCATCAGCCGTGCGCGGGTGACGTTCGATGACGACGCCGCCTCGCGCAGCTTCAGCATCCTAGCGCTGCCGTCGGCAGGGTCGGTGACGGTCGTGGTCTCCCCGTCGGCCGATGCGTCGGAGGAAGTGGCGCCCGGCCGCATCGCGCATCTTCGGGCGGAGGCCGCGCTCTTCATGCGCGATCACGTGCTGTCCATCGTCTCGCATGACCTGCGCGGGCCGCTCAACGCCATTCACAGCTGGGGCTACGTGCTGGAACGCAAAGTCGACGCGAAAGATCCCGCCGCGCAACGCGCGCTGACGGGCATCCGCTCGGGCGTCGAGCAGCAGGTCAAGCTGATCGAGCAGTCCGTCGATACCACTCGCGCCGAAACGCGCGCCGTCGCGCTGTCGCTCGCGCCGGTGGCCGTGCGACCGCTCCTCGACAAGAGCGTGGCCCTCGCGCGCGCGAGCATCGCTCGCTCGCGTGGCATCACCTTCGCGGTGGAGTCGTCGTTGGCCGAAGAGCAGGTCGAAGGCGATGCGGAGCGGCTCACGCAAATGCTGTGGCTCATGCTCACGTTCGCCGCGGAAGCGAGCGCGCGCGACGCGATCGTGCAGGTGTCGAGCGTCATGGAAGGCGGCATGTGGCGTACGGACGTGCGCTTCACGACATCGGCGCAGGCGCTGACCGATGCGTCAGCGCCGCACGCGCTCGAAGCGTTCGCGCGCAGGCAGGCGCTCGAACCGCGCGAGGCCGGACGCATCGCGTGGGGGCTCGCGCTCTGCAAGCGCGTCGCAGAGGCGCACGGCGGCGGCTTCGAGCACGCGAATATCGTCGACGGCCAGGAGGCCGTGCTGTCGGTGCGTATCGCGGTCGCAGGAATGTAAGTTGACTTTCGATTACCTGTCGCCCATATACTGACGCTTTCCATTTTCGACGAGAGTTGCTTTGGCTCAGGTTGTCGCGCTGATCGGCGCATTGTTGTTGGTCGCCCTCAACGGTTTTTTCGTTGCGGCGGAATTCGGCCTCGTGAAACTGAGGGCGACGCGCGTCAAGGCCATCGCGCGGACCAACGGCCTGCCCGGCCGCTTGCTCGCCAAAGTGCACGGACAGCTCGACGCCTATCTCTCGGCATGTCAGCTCGGCATCACACTGGCCTCGCTCGGGCTCGGCTGGATCGGCGAACCGGCATTTGCCGCGTTGCTGCATCCGCTCTTCGCGCTCGTCGGCGTGCATTCGGAACAGGTGATCGAGTCCGTCTCGCTGTTCTTCGCGTTCTCGGTCATTTCGTTTCTGCATATCGTCGTCGGCGAGCTCGCGCCCAAGTCGTGGGCCATTCGCCGCGCCGAACAGGTGGGCTTGTGGCTCGCCACGCCGCTCTACGGTTTCTACTGGCTCATGTACCCGTTCATCTGGGTGCTGAACACGAGCGCGAATCTCGTGCTGCGGCTCTTCGGCATGTCCGGCGAGCACGGCCACGACGCCCAATATTCGACCGATGAACTCAAGCTGATCCTGCGCGGCCGGCGTCATGGCGGCGCGTCGTCATATAACGCGGACGAGTGGAACACCATCGCGCATTCGCTCGACTTCAGCCGCATGACGGTCTCTGACTTGATGCGGCCGGCGCACGAACTCGTCGGCCTGCGCAACGACTTGCCCGCCCGCGAGAATCTCGCGGTGATCTCGCGGCATCGCTTCAGCCGCTATCCGCTGTATGCGGATGCTTCGGGCGAGCGCGTGATCGGCATGGTTCATCTGAAGGACTTGCTGCTGGACCGCGGGCTGGCGAGCCGCACGTTCAGCTTCAGCATCACGAAGGACGCGAGCAAGCTGGAGAAGCTCGCGCGCTATGCGCGGCCGGTGCAGTACGTCGCGCCGAATCTGTCCGCGCTCGAACTCTTCCGGCGCTTTCGCAAGGGCGCGCCGCATCTCGCCATCGTCGGCAGGAAGGGCGCGAAGCCGATCGGCTTCATCACGCTCGATAACCTGCTGGGCGCGCTCGTCGGCCAGATTCACGATGAATTCCGTCAGGGCGACGCGGACTGGTCGCGCATGGACGACGGCACGCTGATGGGCAAAGGCTCGTTGCCGGTGGTGTCGCTGGAACGTGCGCTCGGTATCGATATCGACGAAGGCCGCGCCGAGTCGGTCGGCGGGCTCGTGATCAACGCGCTGGGCGATCTGCCATCGGAAGGGCAGCGCGTGGGCTTCGACCACTTCGATATCGTCGTGAAGAAGATGAACGGGCCGAGAATCGTGCTTGTTCGCGTCTATCCCCGCGAAGAGGCGCTAGAAGGGGCCGAATAGCGCGATGGCCGCGAGCGGCCATCGCAGACAAACGCAGCATCAGGCGCCTGGAACGCCTTCCTCGACGAGCAACGCCACCGGCATCACGCCGAGAACGTCGCGCACGAACAACCGCTCGCCGTCGGCCTTCGGCGCGTTGGGACTGAGCCAGTCGAATAGCGCGCGCGAATGCAGCGCTTCCGGCAGCACGATCGACGTATCGCCCCAGACCGAAGGCTCGACCAGCGGCACATCGCGCTTATCGCCGAGCAACCGCGCCGCATGCCGCGTCGCGACGACGATCGCATACGCGCTGCCCGCATGCCGCGCATAGGCGATCACATGCTTCGCGTGTTCGCCCTGCACGGTGAGCGGCACGTAATCGCCCTGCGCGAACAGCGACTCGCAGTGCTTGCGCAGCGCCAGCGCGCGCCGCACCAGCCCGAGCTTCACGCGGCCATCGCGCCAGTTCTCCATCTGCTCGGACGGCGGGCCTTTTTCGTCGATCTCTTCGAGCCACTTGCGGCGCAGCGCGTAATCCACCGGACGCCGATTGTCCGGATCGACGAGACTGAAATCCCACAGCTCCGTGCCCTGATACAGGTCCGGCACGCCCGGCGACGTGAGCCGCAAGAGCGTCTGCTGGAAGCTGTCGATGGCGCCGAGCGGCCCGATGCGCTCGACGAACTTCGATAGCTCCTGCAGAAAGCCGCTGCGGCGCTGCGGCGCGACGATATCGAACAGGAAGTCGCGGCACGCCTGCTCGTACGCCTCGTCGGGCGCGAACCAGCTCGTGCGCAGCTTGCCTTCGCGCAATGCCTTCAGCTGCCATTGCGCGACGCGTTCGGCGAGTTCCTGCACGCCCGCTTCGTCGTCCGGCGACAGCGTGAGCGGCCAGCAGCCGACGAGCGTCTGATAGAGCATCGATTCGGCGGCGGGACCGGGCGCCCAGTCGTGGCTGTCGCTCGTTTCGTTGTGGCCGCCGTTGGGGCCGCGCCGCAACGGCGCGTTCAGCGTGGACCACGCCTTCTGCGTCGCGGCCCATTCGTCGGGAATCTCGCTCAATGCGGCGATGCGCGCGCGCACGTCCTCGCCGCGTTTGTGGTCGTGCGTCGCGGTGCAGAGCATCGCGTGCGGGAAGGTTGCAAGGCGCTCGCGATTGGCCTTGTGGAACTCTTCGAGCGACAGCGAAAACTCGCCCGGATCGGCGCCCACTTCGTTGCGCGAGATGAGGCGCCCATAGCGATAGCACGCCGTATCCTCGACCGCCTTTGCCGCGACAGGCGAGGTGAGTTGCGAGAACAGCGTCTGCGCCGCGCGCCGCTGCGATCCCGCCGATGCCTGCGGGCTCTGGTTCGGATTCTGGCCTTGACCGGCGTGAACCTGCGCGTGATTGCGCTCGCGATTGCGTTCGGCCGCGCGATCGCGCTGACGGTCGTTCCTGTCGCCGCGCTCGTGCTGCGCGCCGTCGTCGGGCAGCTTGCCGCCTAGCCATTGCGCGACCTGATCGAGTATCTGGTGATCCGCGCTCGCCAGCGACGCGCGCGCGGCTTCCAGTGCCTGCGAGAAGTAGCGCTCGTCCTCGGGACTGCGCACGCCGCCGACCGGATAGATGCGATACACCGGAAAGTGCACGACGAGTTCCGCCACCACGCGGCGAATCGACGTGAACGTGTAGTCGCGCGTGGTCTGCGCATCGCGTGCAATGCGATGCAGCGCCCGCGTCACGCGATCCAGTTCCGCCGACAGGTTCTCCGCGAGAATCTTGCGGCGCGCGATCAGCGCTTCGTCCGAGAATTCGCTGCTCTTGCCAGTCAGTTCGGCCCACAGCCTGGCAAGCGGCTCCGCGCCCGCCGGATCATGCAGGAGCGCGCCGACGTCGTTCATGAAGTCGTAGCCGGTCGTCCCATCCACCTGCCAGTCGCGGCGCAACGGCTCGCCGCGCGCCAGAATCTTCTCGACGACGAAATAGGTGTGGCCATTGCCGTTGCGCAACGCTTCGGGCCGCTCCGCCGACAATTCTTCGAGCCGCGCGCGCAGGCGCTGGCAATACTCGCGCGGTTCCGCGAGACCATCGACGTGATCGATCCGCACGCCGTCGATCAGCCCTTCGGTGAAGAGCCGGAAGATCAGCGCATGCGATGCCTCGAACACTTCGGGCCGCTCGACGCGCACGCCGCCTAACGTGCTCACGTCGAAGAAGCGCCGCCAGTTCACTTCGTCCGCTGCCGTGCGCCACCATGCGAGCCGATAGTGCTGGCGCTCCAGCAGCCGGTGCAGACGCTCGCGGCCCGCCGGCGTTTGCGGCGAATGCGCGGCGAGCACCGCTTCGATTGCGGCCCGGCCGCCTTCCGTGTTCGCGATGGTCACGAGCGCCTTGCGTGCGTCGGCGGCGCGCGGCTGATCGACGGGCTGCGTCGTCAGGCCGGCGAAGCGTTGCGCAAGCTCGGGCGCTTCCTGAAGCACGGCGGGGTAATCCACCGGACACACCGGGAACACATGCGAGTAGTACTCGATGACGAAGCGCCCCTCCTCCTGACGATACGCGAGCTTGATCTTGCCGCCTTGCAGCTCTTCGCCGTAGGCCGCGCCGAGAAACGGCGCGAGCACCTTGCCGCGCAGCGCGGGATCGGGCGAGTGCCAGTCGACATCGAAGAAGCGCGCATGCGCCGCGTGGCGTCCCCATTCGAGGATGTCCTGCCACCACGCGTTCTCCGATCCGCCGACGCCCATGTGATTCGGCACCACGTCGACGATCAAGCCCATGTCATGCGCGCGCAGCTTTTCGACGAAGCGGCGCAAGCCCTCCTCGCCGCCGAGCTCGGGGTTGACCTTCGTGTAGTCGACGGTGTCGTAGCCGTGCGTGGAACCGGAGGTCGCGGTCGTGATCGGCGACGCATACGCGTGGCTCACCCCGAGCGACGCGAAATAGTCCACTTGCGCGGCGGCGTCGTCGAAGGTGAAGTCCTTGTGAAGCTGAAGCCTTAGCGTGGAGCGCGGTACGGTCATGGTGTTTCGGATTTGGGTGTGTCTGAGTTGTCAGGGCGCACGGCGCGCTTGCGGGCTGATTCGACGGCGAGCAGACGGTCGCGGAACGCATCGTCGTTCATCATCTCGTCCACCGGCAGCGCGAGACGCCGCCTCCAGTTCGGATGCTCGTCGATGGAACCGGGCAGATTCGGCTGCTCCACGAGTCCGAGCAGGTCTTCGAGCGGATACGTGACGAGCGGCGCGGGCGTCGTGCCGACGAAGGCCAGCGCCTCGTCCACCGGCGCGTTGTCGACGGAAGGCGGCGGCACGTCCTTCGGCGCGATGCCGGCTTCCTGGAACGCCTGCCACAGATGCCCGCGATCCACGCCGCGCTCTTCCATCGCCGCCTCGACCGGATCGCGGCCATCGGCGCGCGCCATCGTCTGGCCGATCTTCGAGCGCCATTCGATGTCTTCGCCGCGCCACCATCCGTTGACGGTCGGCAGGTCGTGCGTCGTGGTCGTTGCCGTCACGCCATCGCTCCATTCGCCCGGCGGCTTGAATCCTTCGCCGTCCTGAGCACGTTCGAACCATAATACCCGGATGCCTAGCAAACCCTGCTCCTGCAAGCGCTCGCTGAAGCCCGGCGGCACGGTGCCGAGGTCTTCGCCGACCACGATCGCGCGATGCCGCCACGATTCCAGCGCGATCAGCCGCAACAGGTCTTCGAACGGATAGCGCAGGTACGCGCCGTCCTTCGCGCTTTCGCCTTCGGGCACGAGCCAGAGGCGGCGCAGCCCGAGAATATGGTCGATGCGGATGCCGCCCGCGTGCGCGAACGCGGCGCGCAGCATGTCGATGAACGCGGCGAAGCCCTGCATGCGCATGGCGCGCGGCGAGAACGTCGTAAGTCCCCACGATTGCCCAGCCTGATTGAAGAGGTCGGGCGGCGCGCCGACGGACACGCCGGTCAGCATGTCGTCGGGATACGACCACGCGTGACTGCCCGCGCTATCGCAGCCGACCGCGAGATCCGCCACGAGACCGACCGCCATGCCCGCATCGCGCGCGGCGTGCTGGGCGTGCGCGAGTCCCTTGGCCGCGAGCCATTGCGTGAAGAGATAAAAGTCCACTTCGCGCCGATGCGCTTCGGCGAACGCGGTCACCGCTTCGCTGCGCGGGTCGCGCAGTTCATCGGGCCAGTTGCGCCAGTGGCCTTCGCCGTTCTGCGCGATCTGTTCGGCTTGCAGCGCTTCGAAGCGCGCGTGGTCCAGGAGCGCGCGTCCGCCTTTCTCGACGAACGATGCGAAGTCCTTCGCGAACGGCGAATCGTCGTCTTGCGAGAAGCCGTCGAAGAGGGCGCGCAGCACGGCCACGCGCGCTTGCATCGCACGCGGCCAGTCGATCAGCGGCAGTCCTTCGAGCGCGGCGAGTTCATCGGCGACGCCGGCTTTCTCGATCGCGGCGCGCGCAGCCGGTGCGCCCAGCACCGCGGCCGGATCGATATGCGCGATGTTGACGAAGAGCCGCGACGACGGCGAGTACGGGCTGCACTTGTTCGGCTCGGCGGTGAACATGGCGTGCATCGGGCTGATGGCGAGCGCGTGGCTGCCTTGCTTCGCCGCCTGCGTCGCGAGCGAGGCGAGCGCGGTGAAGTCGCCCACGCCGCCGTCGCCGTTGCGGCGCAAGCCATACACTTGCGCGGCGATGCCCCAGAGCGGCGGCGCGCCTTCGGTGTCGTCGGCGTCGTCATGCAACGCGCGCCATGCGTCATCGACCGTATAGCAGCGCGTCGGCGCGACGGCGAGCGTCGTGCGATGGTCGTTGATGACGAGCGTGTGATAGCCCGGCTCCGCAATCGGCGCGAGCAGCGCGGTCTCGCCTTTGGGCGACGTGAAGCGCCCGTCGATGATCTCGCCGTTCTCTAGCTCGACGCGATAACGCGCACCCGACTTCGCCGCCGCCGCGGGCAGCGCGATGCCGCGATCCACTTCCGCCGTGATGAGCGGCGGCAGCTTGCGGCCGCTCATTTCGGTATCGATGGCGGCCATGCTTTGCTTGATCTGCGTGGCGTTGCCGCACGGCAGGCCGAGCTTTTCGAGCAGGATGCGCAGCGTGTTTTCCGGCACGCGCTGCGTCTTCTTGTGCGCGTCCTGCCACTCGACTTCGAAACCCGCGCGCTCGGCGAGGGTTTCGATCGACGAGCGCGGGCGCTCACTTTGGCCTTGATTCGCGGCGGTCACGAGCGTTGTCCTTCAGTCGGTTCGAAGCGGCGCGCGTCGTGCGCGGTCGCGTATTCGTTCACTTCGCCGGTCAGCCACGCGACGAACGTGCGGCCGCCCAGTTCGCCTTCTGCCGTGCGATCCTGCGCGCGCGGCGGCGTCTCGAAGATCACCTTGCCTTGGGGGGCATCGGAAAGCGCGACGGATGCATCGGCCAGATTCAGCGCGATGGTGAGCGTCTCGCCGTCGCCGAGCTTCCAGCGCGCGACGAGCGCCTTCTCGCCGAGCACGCTCGCGCCGAGCGCCTTCGCGCCCTTCAGACGCGGCGTGATGAGCTTCGCGCGCACCGTCAGCGCCGAGCGATAGAAATGCAGCCATTCGAGGCGATCGAGTTCGTCTTCCTTGTTCGCGATGTTCGGCGACGACATCTCGAAGGTGCGCTTGTCGTTCGGATCAGGAATCTGCGCGCGGCGCTTTTCATCCGTGAACGCGGAGAACTTCGCGAATTCCTTGCGACGTCCTTCGCGCACCGCGTCGGCGAGTTCGTCGTGATAGTCGGTGAAGAACAGGAACGGCTGCTTCGAGCCGTATTGCTCCTCCATGAAAAGCATCGGGATCTGCGGCGACAGCAGCAGAAGGCCGGTGGCCGCATAGAGCGATTCGTCGTCGGTCAGCGCGCGCAGCCGGTCGCCCATCGCGCGGTTGCCGACCTGATCGTGATTCTGCAGGAACATGACGAAGGCCGTGGGCGGCAAGTGACCGCTCGGCTCGCCGCGCGGCGCGCCGTCGTGAATCGGCGACGGATCGCCCTGATACACGAAGCCTTCGGACAGCACGCGCGCGAGCTTTTGAATGGGCTCTTCCGCATACGCGCCGTAGTAGCTTTCGTTTTCGCCCGTGAGCAGCACGTGCAGCGTGTTGTGCGCGTCGTCGCTCCACTGCGCGTTGAAGTGGTTCTCGAGCAGGCTCGCCGTGTTGTGCTCGTTCTCCAGCACGAGATGCACGTGACGTCCCGCTTCCACGGAACTGCGCACGCGGTCCGCGAGTTCGCGCAGCCATTCGTCGTCGTTGATGGCGTGCACCGCGTCGAGGCGCAGGCCGTCGAAACGGTACTCGTTGAGCCAGTACAGTGCGTTGTCGAAGAAGAAGTCACGCACTTGCGGACGTTCGAAGTCGATCGCCGGACCCCACGGCGTGTTCACGCCTTCGCGGAAGAAGGTCTTCGCGTAGGCGTGCAGATAGTTGCCGTCCGGGCCGAAGTGGTTATAGACGACATCGAGAAAGACCATGAGACCCAAGCCGTGCGCGGTGTCGATCAACTGCTTCAGTTCTTCCGGACGGCCATACGCCGAATCGGGCGCATACGGCAGCACGCCGTCATAGCCCCAGTTGCGCGTGCCGGAGAAGTCGTTGAGCGGCATCAGTTCGATGGCCGTGACGCCGAGTTGCGCGAGTTCCGGCAGGCGCGCGGTAACGCCCGCGTAGCCGCCCATCGCGCCGACGTGCAGCTCGTAGAGCACGGTCTCTTCCCACGGCCGGCCGTGCCAGTTGGTATTCGTCCAGCGATAGGCGCGCGGATCGACCACTTCGCTCGGGCCGTTCACGTCCTGCGGCTGAAAGCGCGAGGCCGGATCGGGCACGGCGAGGTCCGCATCCAGACGATAGCGATACAGCGTGCCCGCGCCGCCATCGGCTTCGGCTTCGAACCATCCGTCGCCCGCGCCCTGCATATCGACGAGGTCGGGCGTCGTGCTGCCGGGGCGTTGAATCTCCACTTGAACGTGGTCGCGCGAAGGCGCCCAGAAGCGAAAGCGCGTGCGCGGACTGTCGCCCGCCGCGCCGGTGAGATGCGCGCCGAAAGGAAGGCAATGCGCGTGGTGATGCTGATGAGGATCGATCGGACGTTCGGACATGATTGAGTGCCAGTTTGCTTGTCGCATTGCCTACGGTGGAGCGTGCCGCGCGAGCCTCGACGTCGTGCGTCCGACGTGGCGCTACTGCGTCGAATCGGTCTCGTGCGGCCGGTTCGACGGCAACGTGCCGGGGTCCGGCGGCAGCGCGGTCAGAAGTCGCGGGCCCTGATGCGCGCCCGCCATCCAGACAGCCTGCCAGTCCGCTTGGCCCGAGGGCTGCGCCAGCAGCACGACGATGCTGTGCGCTTCCAGCTGCAGTTCGGTGCCCACGAGCGGCCGTTCGACGGCGTCAGGTTCCGCGCTGTCTAGCAGCACGTTCCATTCCAAGTGCGGCGCGGGCGGCGCGAACGCGAGCGGGCTCGCGGAGCCGTTGATCATGATGAGGATGACGTCGATTTCGCTGTCGATGCCGGGCCCGGCGCGACGCAAAGTCAACGCGCGGCCTTCGGGGTCCTGCCACGCCTCGATGGCGAGCGCGTTGCCGCGCTCGTCGAACCAGCTGACGTCGTAAAGACCCGGCAGCACTTCGCGGTCGCCGTAGAGAAAGCGCGTTTCGCGCAGAACCGGGTACTTTTTGCGCAGCGCGATCACGCGCGCGACGAACTCCGTCATCTCCACGCCGCGCGGGCTTTGCGCCGCTTCCCAGTCCATCCACGACAACTCGTTGTCCTGACAGTACGCGTTGTTGTTGCCGCGCTGCGTGCGCAGGAATTCGTCGCCGCCCAGGATCATCGGCGTGCCGAGCGAGAGCAGCGTCGTCGCGATCATCGAGCGTGCGAGCCGCGCGCGGATGTCGAGGATCTTCGGGTCGTCGGTCGGGCCTTCCACGCCCCAGTTCGCGCTGCAATTTTCGTTGTGGCCGTCGTTGTTGCCTTCCTGATTCGCTTCGTTGTGCTTGTGCGTATAGGCGGTCACGTCGGCGAGCGGGAAGCCGTCGTGCGACGCGACGAAGTTCACCGACGCCCACGGCTTTCGAAAGCGCCGGTTGAAGAGTTCCGCCGAGCCCGTGAGACGCGCGGCGAGATCGGGCCGCATGCCGGCGTCGCCGCGCCAGAAGCGCCGCACGCCGTCGCGGAACTTGTCGTTCCATTCCGCGAAACCCGGCGGATGATTGCCGACCTGATAGCCGTCCGGGCCGATATCCCACGGCTCCGAGATGAGCTTGCGCGTGGAGAGAATCGGGTCTTGCCGGATGGCGTCGAAGAAGCCGGAGCCCGGATCGAAGCCATGACCTTCGCGCCCGAGCGTGACGCCGAGATCGAAACGAAAGCCGTCGATGTTGAACGCCGTGCACCAGTAGCGCAGCGAATCCATCACCATTTGCAGCACGCGCGGATGCGAGAGGTTCACCGTGTTGCCGCAGCCGGTCTCGTTGATGTAATGCCTCTCGTCGCCGGGAATCAGACGATAGTAGCTGGCGTTGTCGAGCCCGCGCCACGACAGCGTCGGCCCGAGTTCGCTGCCTTCGCATGTGTGGTTGTAGACGACGTCGAGTATGACTTCGATGCCTGCCGCATGCAGTTGCCGCACGGCGATGCGCATTTCGTTGAGCCGATGCGTCGACAGATACGTGGGCTCCGGCGCGAAGAACGCGGCGGTGTTATAGCCCCAGTAATTGCGCAGGCCGCGCTCGATGAGGAAGCGGTCGTTCAGGAACGCGTGCACCGGAAGGAACTCGACGGCGGTGATGCCGAGCTTCTGCAAGTGCTCGATGAACCACGGCGAGGAGAGCGCCGCGAACGTGCCGCGTTCGTGCTGACGAATATCGTTGCGCAGCATGGATGCGCCGCGCACGTGCGTTTCGTAGATGATGGTTTCGCCCCAGGGCGTATCGGGGCGCACGTCGCGGGACCAGTCGAAGGCGTCGTCGGTGACGATGCACTTGGGCATCGCGGGCGCGGAGTCGCGGCGGTCCATCGACATGTCGAGCCGGTTCGAATGCACGCGATAACCGAAGAGCGCATCGGACCATCGCCACGGGCCGACGAGCTTTTTCGCGTACGGATCGAGCAGCAGCTTGTGCGGATTGAAGCGATGCCCGTGCTGCGGCTGATACGGCCCGTGCGCGCGAAAGCCGTACACGGTGCCGGGATGCGCGCCTGGCAGATAGCCGTGCCAGATTTCGTCGGTGCATTCGGGCAGGTCGAAGCGCATCAGCTCCTTGCGGCCGGTGCTGTCGAAGAGACACACCTCGATGCGGTGCGCATTCGACGAGAACACGGCGAAGTTGACGCCCAAACCGTCCCAGTTGGCTCCGAGCGGGTACGGAGCGCCCGGGAGCAACTTTTCGGGGAGTGCGTTCGGCATAATTGGTTTTCTTGAGCTTCGCTCAGGGGTGCTTGGTTTTGCGGTTTCTGCGGTTGTATCTTTGTCGGCCTAGCGTCGTTGGCCCTTTCCCGGGTTTGTCGGCTTGTTTCTTCGTGGAACTTGATTTCTCGTCGGTCTATTAGCGTTGCCCCTCCCCGGGGCGGGGGTCACTTTCTTTGCTGCTGCAAAGAAAGTAACCAAAGAAAGCAGCTCTTTTTAGCCCGCAGCATCAACAGTGTGGTCACTCCGCAGCAAGTCATTGGCACTCAGTTTGAACCAACCCTGAATCACCCTCCACGCCCACTGAACACCACGTCCTCCGAGCCCCTTGGCTCGTCAAAACCTTCGGGAACATCGCGCATGTCCTTCTTCTCGCGTTGCCCGAGCCAATCGAAACACGCGACATAGTTCGAAACGGGCACTCCCGTACTTACATGCGACACACACAAACACGCGTCGGTGTTAACGAGCCAAGGGGCTCGGAGGACGTGGCGCTCAGCGGGCGCGGGGGGTGATTCAAGGTTGTTTCCGACTGAGTGCCACGGTCTTTCTGCGAAGTGATCACCTTCTCAGTGCTGCGGGCCAAAAAAAAGCTGCTTTCTTTGGTTACTTTCTTTGCAGCAGCAAAGAAAGTGACCCCCGCCCCGGGGAAGGGCAACGCCGATAGACCGACGCGAAAACAAGTTCCCCAAAAACAAGGCGCCGCAAACAAACACCGTCTAATCAGCCCGCAAAACGATAGCAGCCAAAGGAGGCAAAGTCAGTGCAGCAGACTGCTGCTTCCCATGACTGGGGTGGTCATCGGCATGAATAACGCCGCCATTGCCCATATTGGACCCGCCATAAATGGCCGCATCGGAATTGAGGATCTCACTCCAGCGCCCGCCGCGCGGCAGCCCTACGCGATACCCTTGCCGCGGCACCGGCGTCATATTGCATATGACCACGAGTTCGCGCCCTTCGGCATCCGTACGCCGAAACGCAAACACGCTATTGCCATTGTCATCGCCGACAATCCATTCGAACCCGCGCGGATCGCTATCGAGCTTATGCAGCGCGGGCTCATGCGCATACAGCAGGTTCAGATCGCGCACGAGCTTCTGAAGCCCGCCGTGCATGGCGTCATCGAGCAAATGCCAGTGCGGCGACTGATCGTGATTGAACTCCGCGACCTGACCGAACTCGCCGCCCATGAAAAGCAGCTTCTTGCCCGGATGCGTCCACATGAAGCTCAAATACGCGCGCAGATTCGCGAACTTCTGCCAGCGGTCGCCCGGCATCTTGCCGATGAGCGATCCCTTGCCATGCACCACTTCATCGTGCGAAAGCGGCAGCACGAATCGCTCGGAATACGCGTACACCATGCCGAACGTGAACAGGTGATGGTGATACTGCCGGTACACCGGGTCTTCCTGCATGTAGTGCAGCGTGTCGTGCATCCAGCCCATGTTCCACTTGAAGTCGAAACCAAGGCCGCCGCTATCGACGCTCGCCGTCACGCCCGGCCACGCCGTCGATTCTTCCGCAATCGTGATCGCGCCCGGAATGTGCCGCACTTCCTGATTCAGCCGCTTCAGAAACGCAATCGATTCGAGATTCTCGCGGCCGCCATAGATGTTCGGCACCCACTCGCCCGCCTTTCGCGAATAGTCGCGATACAGCATCGACGCGACCGCATCGACGCGCAGGCCATCGACGTGATAACGCTTCAGCCACGCAAGCCCCGATGCGATCAGGAACGCGCTCACCTCGTTGCGGCCGAGGTTGTAGATCATCGTGTTCCAGTCCTGGTGATACCCCTCGCGCGGATCGGCGTGCTCGTAGAGCGGCGTGCCGTCGAACTGAATCAGACCATGCGCGTCATTCGGAAAGTGCGCCGGCACCCAGTCGATGATCACGCCGAGCCCCGCCTCATGCGCGCGGTTCACGAACTCCGCGAACTGCTCCGGCGTGCCGAAACGCGCGGACGGCGCGAACTGCCCGAGCGGCTGATAGCCCCACGATCCGCCGAACGGATGCTCCGCCACCGGCATGAATTCGATATGCGTGAAGCCCATGCCCTTCGCGTACGGAATGAGGCGCTCGGCCAGCTCATGCCAGTTCATGCCGCGATTGCCTTCTTCAGGCACGCGCAGCCACGATTCGGCATGCGCTTCGTAAATCGCGATCGGCGCTTGCGGCGTCTGCTTGCCGGCGCGCGAGTTCATCCATTCGCCGTCGGTCCATGCGTAATGGTCGATGGCATCCGCATCCGCCACCACCGATGCCGTCGAAGGCGGCTTCTCGCTTTGCATCGCGCACGGATCGGCTTTCAGCGGCAGCGTGTAGCCTTCGCGCGCGACGATCTCGTACTTGTAGCGCGTGCCCGCGCCGATGCCCGGAATGAACAGCTCCCACACGCCCGCGTTATGACGCAGACGCATCGGATGACGGCGTCCGTCCCACGTATTGAAGTCGCCGACCACCGACACGCGCCGCGCATTCGGCGCCCACACCGCGAAGCGCACGCCCGCCACGCCGCCATGCGTGATCGGCCGCGAGCCGAGACATTCGAGCACAGCATACGGATCGGCCTGCGACAGGCGATGCAGCCATTCATCGGAGAGCACGGGGCCGAACGAATACGGATCGTGCGTTTCCTGCGGCGTGCCATGCCAGTCGATCAGAAGCCGGTAAGCCGTGGGCCGCTCGACGAATCCCGCGAAAAGACCCGCATCGTGAATGCGCGTGAGCGTCCCGAGCGGCTCGCCGCTGCCCGCATCGAGCACGCTCACGCCGGCCGCATTCGGCAGAAACACGCGCACGACAGAGCCGTGCTCGGTCTGATGCAGACCGAGCATCGAGAACGGATCGGGATGCCGCGCCTCGACGAGCGCATCGATGTCGAGCGGATTCAGGCCGTGGGCCGGATTCCTCGTATCCGCTCCCGGATCGCTACGGTTATTCATGGTCAGTTCCATCCGGATTGTCCTTGGTTGCATCGAACACGGGGCGCGTGCCGGGCGCGGGCGGCACGCCCGTGTCGCCGAGCAGGCGGCTCGCGAGCGACGCGAGGCCCCGCAGCGGAAGGCCGATCCACGTCGGCCGGTTCGCCGCTTCGTAGCGGATTTCGTAAGCGGCTTTCTCGATCAGGAAGAGATCGAGCAGCGCGGACAAGGCGCTCTCATCCGCAATCGGTTCGGGCGACGACGCAATCGCCTCGCGGTATTGCCGCATGAAGCTCTCTTCCGCGACGGCGCGCATGCGTTCGAACAGCGCGCGCTTGCGGTCGGCCGTTTGCGCGGGCGCGGCTTCGGTGGTCGGCTGCGCGGCGGCGCTCGCATACGACAGCGAACGCAAGAGACCGGCCACGTCGCGCAGCGGGCTCGTCTTTCTGCGGCGCTCTTCCAGCGTGCGCGCAGGCTCGCCTTCGAAGTCGATCAGATACGCGTCGCCCTGCGCCATCAGCACCTGACCGAGGTGGAAGTCGCCGTGGATGCGAATGCACAGCGCATCGGCGTCGGCCGTCACCAGTTGCTTCACCGCTTCGATGAGCTTCTCGCGGCGGTCCAGCAGGCTTTGCGCGAGGAAGCGGTCGTGCTCGTTGAAGCCGCCGATCTTCTGCGCGAGGATATCGAGCGCGCTCGTCAGCAGTTGCAGCGTGCCGTCGATCCAGCCTTGCACGTCTTCGGCCGTCGCGCGGCGCGGCGAGAACGCTTCGTCGTCGGTCGGCGTGGCGAGCGCGACGTGCAACTCACCCAGCCGCTTGCCGATGATGCCGATGATGTTGCCGTAGCCTTCGAAGCCGTTCAGTTGTGCGCTGTGCTCGGGCTTGCTCTCTTCGGTATCGACCGTGACGGCAAGCTCATCCACCACGCGGCGCAGATAGTCGAGCGCGTAATTCCACGCATCGCCCTGATTGTCGACGAAGCCTTGCAGAATCACGAGCGTATGCGGCACGCCTTGCGGATCGACGCGCACCACTTCGCCATAGAGCGGGCCGGTGTTCGCATAGCCGAGCTTCGTGAGATAGCGGCTCATTTCCGCTTCGGGATGAATGCCGCCGACCACGCGCCGCACGAGCTTCAGCACGATCTTGTCGCCGATCACGAGCGAACTGTTGCTCTGTTCCGCCGCGAGCCAGCGAATCTCGGGCGGCGACGCGGGATTCATGTCGAGCGTAGCGAAGCGTTCGGTCGGCAAGAAGCGGATCTCGCTCTTCTGCACGGTCGGCACCACGGCGCGCTGCGCGAGCTTCTGCAAGATGCCGTAGGTGAATTGCGGCACCGCGAACGCATCCGTGATGTGCCCGATCGTGCGGCCGCGCCGCACCCGCGCGAGCGCAAGCTGCATGTAGAGCGGCGACGTGGTTTCCGTGCCCCACGCGATCGAAAGCGGCAGCACGTAGCGTTCGGTGTGATCGCCGACGTCGGCTTCGATCTCGGTGAACGCGAAGCCCGCGCCTTCTATCGTCGTGAGCGCGGCGAGGCGCACCGCATGCAGCTGCTGATCTTTCGATGCAAACCAGCGGCGCTTGCTGAGATAGCTCGGCAGCACTTCCGATTCGAGCAGACGCACGTTTTCGGGCGTCGGTCCCGTTTGCCCTGCGCGAATCACCATGGTGACGAACTCCGGTAACTGCTCCGACGGTGCCTGCGACCATGCGGGGCGCATGTTGCCGGGGCAAAGCTGGAACCACAAGAAGCCGTAAGGCGGGAAGGTCAGCAGATAGGTCAGCTGACCGATGGCGGGGAAGGGCTGGTCCGCCGTCATTTCGAGCGGCACGGAGCCCGCGAATTCCGACAGATCGAGTTCAACCGCTTGCGGCGCGCGCGAAAGATTCGCGACGCAGAGAATAGGCGGCTCGCCCTTCAGTTCACGCAGATACGCGAGAATCTTGCGATTGCTCGGCTTCAGGAAGCGAATGGTGCCGCGTCCGAACGCATGCTTCGAGCGGCGCACCGCGAGCATCTTGCGCGTCCAGTTCAGGAGCGAGTGCGGGTCGCGGCTTTGCGCTTCGACGTTGATCGCGTCGTAGCCGTAGAGCGAGCCCATCACGGGCGGCAGCACGAGTTGTTCCGGATCGGCGCGCGAGAAGCCGCCGTTGCGATCGGACGACCATTGCATCGGCGTGCGTACGCCGTCGCGGTCGCCCAGGTGAATGTTGTCGCCCATGCCGAGCTCATCGCCGTAATAGATGACGGGCGTGCCCGGCATCGAAAAGAGCAGCGAATTGATGAGCTCGATGCGGCGGCGGTCGCGTTCCATCAGCGGCGCGAGACGGCGGCGAATGCCCAGGTTCAGGCGCGCGCGGCGGTCGCTCGCGTACGTGTTCCACAGGTAATCGCGCTCGGAGTCCGTGACCATTTCGAGCGTGAGTTCGTCGTGGTTGCGCAGGAAGATCGCCCACTGGTTCGTTTCGGCGAGGTCCGGCGTCTGCCGCATGATGTCGGTGATCGGGAAGCGGTCTTCGCTTGCAATCGACATGTAGATGCGCGGCATCAGCGGGAAGTGGAACGCCATGTGGCATTCGTCTTCGTCGCCGAAGTACTCCTTCACGTCTTCCGGCCACTGGTTCGCTTCGGCGAGCAGCATGCGGTTCGGATACTCGGCGTCGATGGTCGCGCGAATCTGCTTCAGGATGGCGTGCGTCTCGGGCAGATTCTCGTTGTTGGTGCCTTCGCGTTCGACGAGATACGGCACCGCATCCAGCCGCAGACCGTCGATGCCCATGTCGAGCCAGAAGCGCATGATTTGCAGCACTTCCTTCATCACGGCCGGATTGTCGAAGTTCAAATCCGGCTGGTGCGAATAGAAGCGGTGCCAGTAATACTGACCCGCGACGGGATCATGCGTCCAGTTCGAAGGCTCGGTGTCGATGAAGATGATCCGCGTCTCTTCGTACTTCTTGTCGGTATCGGACCACACGTAGAAGTTGCGGTGATTCGATCCCGGTTTCGCGCGGCGTGCGCGCTGAAACCACGGATGCTGGTCCGACGTGTGATTGATGACCAGTTCCGTGATGACGCGAATGCCGCGCGCGTGCGCTTCCTGAATGAAGCGTTTGACATCGGCGATGGTGCCGTAGTCCGGATGCACGTTGCGGTAATCGGCGATGTCGTAACCGTCGTCACGGCGTGGCGAAGGATAGAACGGCAGCAGCCAGATGGCGTCGACACCCAGCTCCGCGATGTAATCGAGCTTCGCGAGCAAGCCCGGGAAGTCGCCGATGCCGTCGTTGTTCGCATCGAAGAACGACTTGATGTGCACCTGATAGATGATCGCGTCTTTGTACCACAGCGGATCGTCGCTGAGAGTCGACGACTTCTTGCTGCGCTTCACCCTTGTATCCACGGTTTGCTCCAGTACTCTTGTAGGCGCTTCTCGCGCTGTTATCGGTTCGCTATCGTCACTGACGTTCGCTGCTCGTTCGTACCGTGTCGCAATTAACGTTCTCCGTCGGGCGAAGGCTTCGGCAGACCCCACGTCGGCGAGATGCGCCAGATCGCGAAGGGCAGCGAATGGGGGTTGAGCCGCACATGCTGACGCCGGCCGCGCCACTCGAAACGCTCGCCCGTCATTTGATCCTCTACCGCGATGGCGTCGCCTTCGCGCACGCCCCAGCGTTCCAGCGTCTGCCACGGCAGTTCGATATCCGCGCCTTGCTGGTTGAACGGATCGAGATTGATCGCGACGAGCACGACGTTGTCGCGCGATGCGTTGGCCTTCTCGAAGAACAGGATGTGATCGTTATGCGCGGGCAGGAAGTTCACGCCGAGATGCGTCTGCAACGCGGGATTCGCGCGTCGAATGCGGTTGAGCGCCGTCACTTCGCCGACGATATTGCCGGGCCGGTTCCAGTCCCACGCCTTCAGCTGATACTTCTCGGAATCCAGATACTCTTCGCTATTCGGCAGCGCGGCGGACTCGCACAATTCGAAGCCGCTGTACACGCCCCACAGGCCGGAAAGCGTCGCGGCTAGCGCGGCGCGAATCACGAAGCCGGGACGCCCCGAGCTTTGCAAGAAGCGCGGATTGATGTCCGGCGTGTTGACGAAGAAGTTCGGCCGGAAGTAATCCTTGGCATCGGTCTGCGTCAGATCGTGCATGTATTCGAGGAAATCGCGCTTGGTCTCGCGCCACGTGAAGTACGTGTACGACTGCGAGAAGCCGAGCTTCGCGAGCCGGTTCATCACGCGCGGCCGCGTGAACGCTTCGGCAAGGAAGATCACATCGGGATGACGCGCGCGCACGTCGCCGATGACCCATTCCCAAAACGGGAACGGCTTCGTATGCGGATTATCGACCCGGAAGATACGCACGCCCGCCGCGATCCAGTGCAGGAACACGTCGCGCAAGGCGATCCACAGTTCGGGCTTCGCGTCCTGCGCGTAGAAGTCCGGATTCACGATGTCCTGATACTTCTTCGGCGGATTCTCCGCATAGCGCAGCGTGCCGTCGGGCCGCCACGCGAACCATGTCGGATGCTCCTTCAGCCACGGATGATCCGGCGAGCACTGCACCGCGAAGTCCAGCGCGATCTCAAGCCCGTGCTCATGCGCGGCTTCGAGCATGCGCTTGAAGTCGTCGAAGTTGCCGAGCTCCGGATGCACCGCATCGTGGCCGCCTTCCTTCGCGCCGATCGCGTACGGGCTGCCAACATCGCCCGGCTCGGCCGTCAGCGAATTGTTCTTGCCCTTGCGGTTCGCCATGCCGATAGGATGGATCGGCGGGAAATACAGCACGTCGAAGCCCATCTCGCGAATGCGCGGCATCTTGCCGATCACGTCGATGAACGTGCCGTGACGGTTCTCGTCGTCGCTCATCGAGCGCGGGAAGATCTCGTACCAGCTTGCGAAGCGCGCAGCCGCGCGTTCCGAGTCGATGCGATACACGACCGGATCGCGCGACAGGAACGGCCGGTGCCGCGCCGCCGCCACTGCCTTCGCCGTCGCGGCAGAGAGCACCAGTTCCAGCTTGCGTTCAGGCTCGGCCTTCGTGAATTCCTTGACGATGGTTTCGAGCGGCGCGCTGTCGGAGTCCTCGACGGTCTTCACTTCCGCGAGGATCAGCGCGAACAGGTGCTTCGCTTCTTCGAGTTCGAGTTCGACCGTTTGCCCGGCCTTCAGCTTCTTCTGCATGTGATCGACGAGCGACGCGAAGTCGTCGCGCCACGCCATCACCACGAATTCGTGACGTCCGACGCGTTCGAGCGGAATGCGCGCCGTCCACAAGTCGTTGCCGAGCGGAAGCACGAGCGACATCGGCGTTTCGTGCCACTCGGTTTCGTCGGCGGCGCGCCATTGCACTGCTGCCGCGATCTTGTCGTGACCTTCCGCGAAGATCGCGGCCTGGATCTCGACCGCCTCGCCGACGATGCGTTTGGCCGGAAAGCGCCCGTGGTCGACCGAAGGCGTGACGCTTTCGATCGACACGCGCGGCGCGGTGATCGCTTCGTTCACGGACTTCTTGTCGGCGGTCTTCGCGCCGCGCTTCACTTGCGGCTGCGCGAGCAGAATGAACGGCTCGGCTTCCGCGCGGAAGAGGCGCACTTCGCCGGCTTTCAACGACAACGCCGCGAGGCGCTCCGCCGGGGCGTTCGCGTCGCCGAGCGGCGCGAAGCGCGTGTAGTTGCCCGGCACGCCTTCGAGCAGATGCCGCGTGTCCACATGGACCGGTGCAACCAGATCCGGATTGACCACGATGAGCACCGCCGAAGCGCTGTCGCGCAAATCGCCGCCGGCGGCGCGAATGAGCGCGGCGTAGGGCGTGCCCGCGCCCGTCAGCGAGCGCAGTTCGCCGACATCGGAAAGCGTCGCGGTATCGCGCTGCAATCCGTTCGCGCGCTTGATCTGCTCGCACAGGTCGATGCGCGCCTCGCTCTTTGCGCGCTGATACTCGGCCGCGACGCCGTACTGCTGCGACATCGGCAAGCCGACGCCGTATTCGAAGCCCATCGGCACCAGCAGGCCCGTGCCGAGCGCGGTGGCCGTGTAGAGCGCGCGGCAATACGCGCGTTCGACGAGCGCGGTATCGCTCGTATCGCTCAGGTCCGCGATCAGGCGCGTGCCGAACGGCTCCTCGGGGAAGGAGACCGGCGGCGCGATGCGCGAGAGCGCCGCGTGCTCGTCCACGAGCCACGCGCCCTTGAAATCCCACCAGCGCGTCGAGGCGAAGACGGCATCGAACTCGGCATCGGCGAGCGCGCGCAAGTCATCGCGCGATACGCCGACGGTCCACGCGAGCCAGCGCGTCTGCGGATGCTTTTCCCGCACCGCGGCCCCGAGCCGCCGCCACACATGCGCCGGCACCGCGTGCGGCGAGTCGAAGCGGAAGCCGCCGATGCCCGCATCCGCGATCACGCTCAACTCGCGCGCCCACCACTGCGTCAGTTGATGCGCGGCTTCGCCATCGGCGAAATTGGCGTAGGCCACGTCGCGCTGTTGCGGCGGACGGCGCGGATCGAGCCGCGCATCCGCGCTCTCGAACGGCTGAAACCAGTGCTTGTTGTCCTGATACAGACCGCCTTCCGCGCTCACGCGATTGATCACGATATCGACGAGCAGGGTCAGGCCATGCGTTTTCGCGGCGTCGGCGAGCTGGCGCAGGCCGTCCGCGGCGCTCGCGTCGCATTCGAAGACAGGGTGCAGGCGATGATGATCGGCGACGGCCTCGCGATGCCCGTTGCTGCCGGGCACGAACGGAGAGCCGATCAGGACATGATCGAAACCGAGCGCCGCCGCGTGCTCGAACTGGGCAGGCCAGTTGGAGAGCGGGCCGACGAGCAGGGGATCGATGAAATAAATACGGGGTGCGTACGCATGATGAGCTTGATGGTTTTCCATCGTTCGTCTTTTCCAGAGTCGTCCTGCGGTGGCGGGGATGCGGGCAACCAATCGCGATCACGCTCACGGGTCAAACTGGCTGAAGAGCCGGTCCGCACGTTACGCCGCATGGCGCGCATCGCGCGGCGCGAACCGTGGAACACCGCCGCGCCGTCGAGCGGCGCAAGTCCCGGTCGCGTCTCGTGTGCACCATGCATCGAGCGCAGCTGCCGCCTGGTCGCGCTCGCCGGTGGGCGCCACGGTCCCAGAAGGGATTTCCTGCGGGCATTGCACGGGCTTGGGAGCATGTTACGTGCCGCCCCCGGCGCAACGGCGACGCTTTCGCTGCATCGCTGCTGTGCGCTCAGGCGGGCGGACGCGCGCGGCATGGGCTCACGCGGTGCTCAGGCGGTCTTCGCGACGAGCGGCTTGGCGCTCTCGTGCGTGCGGTGGCCGAGCGCGTGCGCGGCGCTGTCGGCGGCGCGGCGCGGACGGACGGCGGTGCGGCTCGGGCGCAGGCCGGTGAGATCGCTGTAAAGCGCGACCATCTTCGCGACGGTTTCACCCCAGCCGAAGTCGCTGGACATCGCGTTGCGCTGCATCGCGCGCCAGACCGGCGGGCGCATGTAGGCGTCGATGGCGCGGCTCGCGGCGGCGATCACGTCGTCGGGCGCTTCGCCGTCGAAGAGAAAGCCCGTGGGCGCGGGCGCCGTGTCGTGCGCGTCGTGCATCGCGATGGGCGCGTCGTGCGTGCCGTCGCGGACATAGAGGGTTTCGCGCGAGGCCATTTCCGCGCGGTCGCCCGCATCGACGATGGTGTCGGCGAGCCCGCCCACGCGCGAGGCCACGGGCAGCGTGCCGTAGCGCATGGCGTACATCTGCGTGAGGCCGCACGGCTCGAAGCGGCTGCCGTGCAGAAGAATGTCGGCGCCCGCGTGCAGCGCGTGCGCGCGGCGCTCGTCATAGCCGATATGCACGCCGACGCGATCCGGCCATTGCTGCGCGAGTTGCCGGAAACCGCGCTCGATGTACGCCTCGCCCTGGCCGATCACGGCCAGTTGCAGACGCGGATGCTTCTCCAAGAGGCGCGGCAAGGCGTCGATCACGACATCCGCGAGCTTCTGGCCGGTCATGCGGCTGCCGATCGCCATGAGCGGCGCGAACGGATCGGCCGGCAACCCGAACATGCGCTGAAGACGGCGCTTGCACGCGTGCTTGCCGCGCATGTCGTCGAAGGAATAGGCGCGCTCGATCAGCGGGTCCGTAGCCGGATTCCACACGTCTTCGTCGATGCCGTTCACCACGCCCGAGAGCTTGTCCGCGCAGCTTTGCAGCACGCCTTCCATCAGATGCCCGAAGCGCGATGTCAGGATCTCGCGCGCATACGTTTCACTGACGGTCGTCACGCGGTCGCTATGGACGATGCCGGCTTTCATGAGGCTCAGCGCGCCATAGAATTCGATGCTTTCGGGATTGCTGAACGCGTGGACCAGCCACTTCGCCGGCACGCCGAGCGATGCGCCGAGCGACAGCGCGTAGTTGCCCTGGAACGCGAGATTGTGGATCGTGTAGACGCTTTTCGCCTGCACGCCAGCGTCTTTCATCAGAAGCGGCGTGAGGCCGGTATGCCAGTCGTGCGCATGAACGATGTCGGGCTTCTTCACGCCGCGCACGCCCTGCGCGATGCGCACGGCGGCGGCCGAAAGCGTCGCGAAACGCACGGCGTTGTCCGGATAGTCGCGGCCATGCGCATCCTGATAGAGCCCGGTGCGCGCATAGAGTGCATCGCAGCGCAGCAAAAGAACCGGGACGCCGGTGTCCGGCATGCGGGCGCGCAGGAGCGCGGCGTCGCCGCCCGGCAGGCCGCGCAAGGTGCACAGCTTGCTTACGCCTTCGGCCTGCGCGAGTGCTTTCGGATAGGCGGGAAGAAGGATGGTGGCATCGACGCCTGCTGCGCGCAGGGCGGCGGCGTAGGCGCTGACCATATCGCCGAGGCCGCCAGTCTTGGCGAGCGGAACGGCCTCGGAGGCGACCAGCAGTACGTTCAAAGGCAAAATGGGCTCCTGTGCGGGCAGACGCGGACGATGACCATGCGCCTCGTTCACGTGCATCGACGTGCTCATCGACGTGCTTCATCGACGTGCACACTCGGGTGACGAGGAAAAGGCCGGGCCGCGCGATCCTGGTGCTGATCGGGGTTTATTCTTAGTGCTGGCGCAGTGCAGCAATCTACGTGCCACTCAGCGGTGCGGTATGTGCGCTGGACCACGATCATTTCGGACTGATGCTCGACGAGGGTCTGCTCGCGCGCACGCGAAAACGGGAACGGCGCGAGGCCGTGGCGCATGTAAAACTGACAGCCGCGCGCGCCGCGTTTTTACATGACGCGTTTCGCGGGCGCTTTTGGAAGAGCTTAGGGACGGCGTGTGACAGGCGCGTTGCGCGCCGCGTCGGCGTCAGCCGCCGACGAGGCTCGCGGCGATGTTCACGCACAACCCGAGCACCGCGAGATTGAAGAAGAACGACAGGACGGACTGCGCGAGCGCCGTGCGGCGCGCGCTCGTCGAGCAGAGAACGACGTCGGAAGTCTGCGAAGCGACCGCGATGGTGAACGAGAAGTACAGGAAATCCCAATAATCGGGCTTCAGATGCCGGTCGGGAAACTTCAGCGCCGCATCGCCTTTCGGCGAACGGTAGTAATGCCGGGCGTAGTGCAGCGTGAACATCGTGGGAATGAGGAACCAGGCGCCGAGCATCGTCGCGCCGGTCAGCAGATAGTTGGGAAACGCGCGAAAGCCGAGGCTCTTCGCCGCGGCGAGTTCGACGACGATCGCCACGAGGCTCGCGATGGCCGCGAGGCTCACGATCACGAGGACGGCTGCGGCGTTCTCGTCTTCGCGTTCGGCGAGCGCCTGCACGTTGCTCTGGCGCGCGGTGCCCATCTGCAGCCAGATCAGCGCGAGATAGAGCCAGACAGCCGAGTCCCAGCCGATCAGCGCGCGGGCGGTCGGCCGCACGTGCGCCGGAACCAAAGCCGCGATGACGAAACCAACGAGCAGGCCGATCATGGCTCGCGGACGAGTGCGCAAAACGGGCGGGATAAGGTTCATCGTGGCAACGGCTCGGTTCGCTCGACGCCAGCGATTATTGCTGATGCGCCTTACATCGAGATGAGGATGACCGATGGCTGAACGTAAGCGCGTGTCCTTCGCGATGCGTCGAGGCATGCTGGCGGGCGCGGGTGCGTCGGCTGCCCTGGCGTTCGCGCCGTCGCGCGCGTCGCCTGCGGTCGGCGAAGACTTCGACACGTTCATCGCGGTCTCGATGAAGCTGACCGGCCGCGCCGCCTTCGATCCGCTCGTCGCCGCGCGCCTTCACGCGGCCCTGCTTCGCGCCGACGCGAATTTCGCCGACAACATGAAGCGGCTCGATCACTGGCTCGCGACGCACGGCGGCACGCCCAGCGACGTCGTGACCGCCGCGCTGCAGGCGACGCAGCCGGATCTCGCAAAAGCCGTCGGCAGCGTGATGCGCGCGTGGTATCTGGGCGTCGTCGGCGAAGGCGGGCAGGCGCAGGTCGTTGCGTTCGAACGCGCACTGATGTTCGATCCCGTCCGCGACATGCTCACGGTTCCCTCGTACTGCCGCGGCACGCCCGCCGACTGGGCGAAAAAGCCGTAGCCGACATCCGACTCCCCAACCACAACGACAACGACGAACAAAGGCGAAGCGCATGGCGGGATCGACAGCGGCGGACGTGGTCATCGTCGGGTCGGGGGTGGCAGGCAGTCTCGTCGCGTACCGGCTGGCGAAGGCGGGCGCGTCGGTGATCCTGCTCGAAGCGGGGCCGCGTCTCGCGCGCTGGCAGATCGTCGAGAACTTCCGCCGCGCGCCCGAGAAGCGCGATCTATGCGCGCCGTATCCGCTCGTTCCGCACGCGCCGCGCACTGATCCGGCGAATCCGGGCAGCTATCTCGTGAATCGCGGGGAGAAGGCGTACGAGCCGCAGTTTCTGCGGCTCGTCGGCGGCACGACGTGGCATTGGGCCGGCGCGGCGTGGCGTCTGTTGCCGGCGGACTTTCGGCTGCGCACGCTGCACGGCGTCGGCCGTGACTGGCCGTTTCCCTATGAAACGCTGGAACCGTGGTACGGGCAGGCCGAACGCGAGCTGGGCGTCGCGGGGCCGGACGTCGATCTCGGCTCGCCGCGCTCGACGCCGTATCCGATGCCGCCGTTGCCGCTCTCGTATCTGGATCAGCGGTTCGCGCAGGTGCTCGCAGCCCAGTCGATGCGCGCGGTGCCCGAGCCGATGGCGCGCAACAGCCGCGCGTACGACGCCCGGCCGCCGTGCTGCGGCGCGAACAGTTGCATGCCGGTGTGCCCGATCGGCGCGCTCTATCACGGCGGCACGCACGCCGACAAGGCCGAACGCGCCGGCGCGACGCTGATTGCGCAGGCGGTCGCGTATCGCATCGAAGCGAACGACAAAGGCGAGATTATCGCCATTCAATACAAAGACCCGAACGGCGCGAGCACGCGCGTGACCGGCAGGCGCTTCGTGATCGCGGCGAACGGCATCGAAACGCCGAAGTTATTGCTAATGTCGGCGTCGGCGCGCTTTCCGAAGGGCATCGCGAATGCGTCGGATCAGGTCGGACGCAATCTGATGGACCATCCGGGCGTGGCCGTCAGCTTCCTTGCGAACGAGGCGCTCTGGCCGGGGCGCGGGCCGGTGGAGATGAGTTCGGTCGTCGATTTCCGCGACGGCCCGTTCCGCGCGCAGCAGGCGGCGAAGAAGCTGCATCTGTCGAATGCGTCGCCGACGCTCGTCGTTACGTCGAAGCTGATCGAAGCCGGGCTGACCGGCGGCGAGCTCGACCGGCAAATCCGCGAGCAGTCCGCGCGACGCCTGACGCTCGGCAGCTTTCACGAACAACTGGCGTCTCCGGACAACCGCGTGACGCTGTCCGCGCAGAAAGACGCGCTCGGCCTGCCGCGCCCGGAAATCCGCTACGCCATCGACGATTACGTGCGCCGCAGCGCCGCCGATACGCGGGCGCTCTTCGAGCGCATCGCGGGATGGTTCGGCGGCGAGCAGATCGAGCACGACGACGGTCTCGCGCCGAGCAGCCACATCATGGGCACGGCGATCATGGGCCGCGACGCGAGGGATTCCGTCGTCGATGCCGATTGCCGCGCGCACGATCACCCGAATCTCTTCGTCGCGGGAAGCGCCGTGATGCCGGCGGGCGGCTCGGTCAACTGCACGCTGACGATTGCGGCGCTCGCGCTGCGGCTCGCGGGCACCATCGAAGCGTCGCTGCGATGACGCGGCGGCGTTCGCTCGTCGTGATCGCGATGCTTGCGCTTGCGGCTGCGCTTGCGTTCAGCGATCTTTCGGCGCAATCGCAATCGCAATCGCAATCGCAATCGCAACGCGGCGAGGCGGCCGCGCCCGTGCGAGCCGAGAGCGTTACGCGCGGCGAATATCTGGTGCGCGCGGGCGGCTGCATGGCGTGCCACACGGCGGACCCGGCGCGGCCGTTCGCGGGCGGCCGCGCCATGCAAACGCGCTTCGGCACCTTCTACACGCCGAACATCACGAGCGACCGCGCGACCGGCATCGGCGCGTGGACCGACGCGCAGTTCGTCCGCGCGATGCGCGAGGGCATCGGCAGGAACGGCGAGCATCTTTATCCCGCGTTTCCGTACACGGCCTACACGCGGCTTTCCGACGCCGACGTGCTCGCCATGCGCGCCTATCTCGCGACGGTGCCGCCCGTGCGCTACACGCCGCCGCCGCACGCGCTGCGGTTTCCGTTCGGCTGGCGCTGGCTGATGGCCGCGTGGAATGCGTTCAACTTCACGCCGGGCCGCTTCGTGCCGGACCCGGCAAAGCGCGCGGAGTGGAATCGCGGCGCGTATCTCGTCGAAGCGCTCGCGCATTGCGGACAGTGCCACACGCCGCGCAACGTGCTGGGCGGGTTGAAGGAGAGCGAGCGGCTCGGTGGCGCGTCGGTGGCGGGGTGGCGCGCGGGCAATTTGACGCCGGATCGGGCGGCGGGCATCGGCGCGTGGCGCGACGACGAATTGCTGCGCTATCTCGCGAGCGGCGCGGCGCCGGGGCGCGCGTACGCGATCGGGCCGATGGCGGAAGTCGTCGCGAACGGCACGCAATTTCTGACTGATGAGGATCGCCGGGCGATGGTGGTTTATCTTCGCTCGATGCCGGTTGTCGCTGCGCAGAGCGGCACGCGTTCGCGATGGAGCTTCGGGGCGGCGGGGCAGGCTGACATCACGACGTTGGACGCGGTGGGCGCGTTCGAGCGCGACGGCGGGAGAGCGCGGGCTGCGGGGATGGAAAGCAAAAGCGACAGCGCGAGCACCGGGAAAACGGCGGGCACCGCGACGGATTCTGTCCGGGACAGCGCAAGCACCGCGAAGACGCCGACCGCCTCAACGGATTTCGCCCACGCCAGCGCAGACGCCCAAGAGAGCCCGCAACACGCCACTAACGCCGACCCCGGCGCAGCCAACGCGGCCCATCCCCAAGGCGCTCGCCTTTACGCCGCCGCCTGCGCAAGTTGCCACGGCGTCTCGGGCGAAGGCGCGGGCGGCGCATTCCCGTCGCTCGTTCAGGACGCTGTGACTGCCGCGTTCGGCTCGATGGACACGAGCAACCTCGTCCTCGTGATCCTGCACGGCGTGAACCGCGAGACTCACGCTGCCCCGGCGCTCATGCCGGCGTTCGGCGCGTCCCTATCCGACGAGGACGTCGCCGCGCTCGCCAACTATGTGACGCAGCAGTTCGGCGACCCGCGCGCGACGACGCAGGCCGAAGATGTCGCGCGGCTCCGCTCGATCGCGCAATAATAGGGCTCGCTCAGTTCGCTTCCTGTCGAGAGTCGAAACGAGCATCGAACCAGCACGCGAAACGCCGTCCGCCGACGCTGCGAAATCCGCAGCGAAAGCGACCCACCACGCACACGTTCCATTTTCCCGGCGCTAAGATCGACGCATGAATGATCCGACCTATTCCGCCGTCTGCAGGCATCCGGCAAACGACATCGGCCGCGACTTCGTCGTGGGCGATCTGCATGGCTGCGTCGATGCGCTGCGCTATCTTCTGAGCGAGATCGGCTTCGACGGCTCGCGCGACCGGCTCTTTTCGGTCGGCGATCTGGTCGACCGCGGCACGGATTCACTCGCGGCCGTCGAGCTCATCGACAAACCGTGGTTCTATCCGGTGCTCGGCAATCACGAGGATTCGCTGGTCGCGGTGGCGGCGGGGCAGATGCGCCGTCAGTCGTGGTACGCCATCGGCGGCGCGTGGGCCGAGACGCTCCCCGACGACCACCTGGCCGCGCTCGCCAGCAAGCTCTCGACGCTGCCGCTCGTGCGCGTCGTGGGCGAAGGCGCGCGGCGCTTCAACGTGCTGCACGCGGAATTTTTCGGCAGCGACGCGGATCTGGATGCCGCCGAGTTCTCCGACGACACGCGCAGCCAGATGCTCTGGGGCCGCAGCCTTGCGCTCGGCAACGCGGACCCGTCGCGCCAGCGCGGGCTTTCGCCGACCTATTGCGGCCACACGCCGATGCGCGCGGTTCGGCAAATCGGCTCGCAGATTTATATCGACACAGGCGCGTTCGCGGCGGAGGGACGGCTCACCATCGTGGAAGTCGGCAGCGACGAAATCTGGTCGGTCAAGGAACGCTGGGCGGCGTCGGAAGGCGCGCGCGAACTCGCGTTGCCCTGAGCGTCGCGCTCGGAAAGTAGCGCGCGGCACGGCCGTTGCTCGCGTTCTCGCCACGAACGAAAAGCAACGAGTCGAGGCACGCAGTGGCGAGAATCGGACGCAACGCTGGACAAAACACCGCACGCAGCGGCGGCAACGGGGTTTCGGAACAACCGCGCGGCGCGCAGAACGTTCTTGCGCAGTCGCTCGCGGAAGAGCTTCCGCCCGGCCTGCGTTACGTGGACGATTCGCGGCGCGGCTACACGCGCGAATGGATCGACGGCGCGTTCGTCTACTTCAACACGCAGGGCAAACGCATCGAGGACGAAGCCGAGATCCGGCGCATCAACGCGCTTGCGATTCCACCGGCTTACGTCGATGTCTGGATCTGCCCGGACTCGCGCGGCCATTTGCAGGCGACGGGACGCGACGCGCGCGGCCGCAAGCAGTATCGCTATCACCCGCAATGGCGCGAAACGCGCGACGCCAACAAGTACGAACGCATGCTCGCGTTCGGCGCGGTGCTGCCGAAGCTGCGCGCCCGCGTGTCGCGCGATCTCGCGCTCGACGGCATGCCGCGCGACAAGGTGCTCGCGACGGTCGTCCGCTTGCTCGATACGACGCTCATTCGCATCGGCAGCGAGGAATATGCGCGCGAAAACCGCTCTTACGGACTGACGACGCTGAGAAAGCGCCATCTGAAAGTGTCGTCGGGGACGCTGCGCTTCAAGTTTCGCGGCAAGAGCGGCATCGAGCACGACGTGGCCGTGAGCGATGCGCGCGTCGCCCGGATCGTCAAGCGCTGCATGGATTTGCCGGGGCAGGACCTGTTTCAGTATCTCGATGCCGACGGCGAGCGGCACTCGGTCAGTTCATCCGACATCAACGATTATCTGCGCGAGATCACCGGCGCGGATTTCACCGCGAAGGATTACCGCACGTGGGCGGGCAGCGTGTTCGCGCTGGCGGCGCTGCGCAAGCTGCAATGGGAGACGGTGACGGAAGCGCGCAAGCATGTCGTCGGGACGATCAAGGAAGTGTCGCAACTGCTGCGCAATACGCCGGCGGTGTGCCGCAAGTGCTACGTGCATCCGGCCGTGATCGAGGCGTTCGAGGCGGGCGAACTCGCCGAGGCGCTGCCGGCGTCGCGGCGGCACGGACTCAAGACGGATGAGGCCGCGCTCGTCATCTTTCTGGAGAAGGATGCGAAGCGCCGCGCACGCGAGGCGGCCCGTGCGAATCGCAAGGGCGCAGCGGCGAGCGACGCGCGGCTCACCGGGCTGCTCGCGGAATCGAGCAAGAAGGCGCGCGCAGGGGCGCTGAAGGGCAGCGCGAAGGGCGCGGCGGCGCAGGCGCTTCAGACGGTCGCGCGCAAGACGTCGCCGAAAGCCGCGCGGCCCGCCGCGAAAAAGCTGTCGCGCACGCGCAGTTCGACGGCCGTCGCGATCAACTAGCCCGAAGCTAGCCGACCTGATTCAGTTCGAACACGCAATCGATTGCGTGACCGTTCCAGTTGTATTCGAGATACGCGGCGTGATGACAGTCGCGCAAGAGCGTCGTGCGCAGCGCGGCGAGACATTCGCCTTGCGGATCGCGCACCGACGGATAAACGATGCCCGGCGCGCCCGCCGCCCGCACCGCCCGGCCGAGCGCCATGCCGGGCGCGTAGTCGTCCGGCGCGAGAATCCGCGGATCGAGCCCCGCTTGCGCGATGCGATCGCCCCTCACATCCACCACTTCGCCGCGCGCCGTCACGCGGTAGAGCCGCATCTGCTGGCGCAGCGGCGCTTCCTTCGTCGCGGCGAGAAAGAGGCCGGCGTGATAGCGCGTCTCGGCAATCGCGGTCTGCCGGTCGCGAGCGCAATAGAACACGCCGTAGCTGCCGTCCGAGAAACGGCTGCCGTTCGGGTTCAGATGCGTGAAGGCGGCCATGATCGGGCCGCAGCCGGGCCCGAAACAACGTTCGTCGGGCGGCACGAGATCGAGCTCGCCGACTTCGGTGCGCAGGCGGTCGTTGGTCATGGCTTCGAGCGCGTACAGCGCGTCGAAATCTTGCGGCGATGCCACCCGGTCGAAGAGATTCACGGCGGGAAAGCGAGTCGGAATCACGCGATACGCCGGCGACCAGTCCAGTTCGGCGTGCGGCCAGCGGTCCCGCCAGTTCGATACATCCTGAGTGCCCGTCACGCCCAGCCGCCCCGCATTGCATCGAGATACTGCCGGACGGCGACGAGATCGCTGACGTTGCCCGCGAGCATACGTTCGAGGGCGGGCCGGCCGCCGAACGCGGGCGCGGTGTTCGGGCGTTTGACCCAGGTATCGGCGGCTTGGGGATCGGGCAAAAGGATTTGCAGCGCCTTATAGATGCCGAGAATCAGCGACAGGCGTTCGAGCGTGTCGCGCCCGACGCGCGCGGCTTGCGGCGCGTTCTTCCACTTGAAGAAGGTCGACCGCCCGGGTTTGCCGAGCAAGACGATTTGCTCGTCGGCGGAAAGCGACCACGCTTCCGCGATCTTGAAAAAGGCGCGCAGGCCGGCAGCGGACAGGTCGCCGAGATCCGGCGCGGGACGCGGCGCCGGATGGCCGGCCGCCGACGATGCGGCGCGTGCGGCATGGGGCATGTCGTTAAGTCTCCAAAGGAACCTTTAACGCATGTTAGTCCATATCTGGATTTATACAAGATAAATGTAGCTTCGGCGCGCCGTCGTGCGGTCAATCGTCGTCGTCGGCGGGACCGTAGCAGCGGCCCGGTGTATGCGATTGAAGCGCATCCGCGATATCGGACGGCGTGCAATCCGCTCGCAGCACGCGCCGCTGCACGCGCGGATCGCTCTTGAGCGTCCATTCGACGGTACGATACGGCTCGCCCCAGGGCGGCTCGATGGGCGCGGACAAGCGGCAGCGGCTCAACTGGAGCGCCGTGTGGCGGCGCATGGCGCGGGCGAGATTGGCGAAAGGGCGCGCGGCGGTGTTGGCGGACATGGCACATTCCTCACGTGAATGCCCGGCTGTCGGCGGCCGGGCGTGATCGCGTATTGAGTGTGTGCGCCGACAATTAAGCCCGGCTTAATCGCTATCCGCTGCGTGCGTTATGCGGCAAAACGCCGCTCGCCGCGCGGTCTCCGCTGCGCCGCTGCGTCGCTGCGCCGGTCAATAGCCGCTTCGGCATTTTCGCCACGGCGCGCATCGACAGTTTGCCGGCCCGCTGCATTACTGTATATTCGTACAGCTTGTCTGCACCAAGGAGCTTGCCGATGATCTCTCGCAACGATTCGCTCGAAGCTGCCGCGCTCGAACGCTTCATGCGCGCAAGCCGCGCCGTGGACGCCGCCTTCGACGCCACGCGAGGCGAGCCGCAGTTCGAAGAGGGCACGCAATCCGTCGCGCGTTCGCTTGCACGCCTGGACGCCGCGCTACGCGAGCTGGAAACCTCCGAACGCACGCTCGACGCAATTCTGTCGCGCAGCGCGCGTCAGGGCCACTGAGTTGCAACCGATACTGAACCGATGGAGCGAAACGAATTGAAACTCGCATTCCTGACGATGGCTTTCGTGCTCGGAACGTCGCCGGTCATGGCGGCGCAGCGGTACACGGAAGTCTGGAATCCGCCGGAAGCGAAGTCGCAATCGGCTAAGAGCAAGGCGAAGACGCACGCCGCATCGCGGACGGCCGCAAAGAAGAAGGCCCGAAGCGTGGCGGCGGTCAAGCAGATCGCCGACAAAGCTGCCATCCAGACACCGACGGTCGTGCCGCGCGAGAAGGCGGCGTCGCCCCGGCAGACGGAGCCTGTCATTCCCCGGAAAATCGAGCCGAACGGTCAGGTGATGCAGGTCTGAACCGCACCGCATGGAAACGAAGAAGGGCGCTCCGTCGAGCGCCCTTCTTTTTTTCCAGCGAGGCGGCGGACGCTTGCGGCGCCCGCCCGATGTCATAGGCGGCCCATCAACAACAGAACGATCACGACGATCAACACGACGCCGAGAATTCCGCTGGGTCCGTAGCCCCAGCTTCGGCTGTGCGGCCAGGACGGAATGGCGCCGATCAACAGCAAAATCAGGATGATGAGCAGGATGGTTCCGATCGTCATTTCACTTCTCCTTATAAAAGACCGCGCGACCATCCGGCTCGACGTGGACCTCCCAACCCGCTACACGTCTTAGCGCAGCGGCACTTAAGCCGCTGGCCGTCCGGCGTTGCGATCGACAAGGAGCGAAAAGCAAGGCCCGTGCCGTGCACGGCGCGGGCTCGGCAGTAAGGCGGCGCACGCGTCGGCAAGCATGCGTGCGGCGATGCCGATTGTCAAAATGAAAGACGGGGTATCGGCGCGCGCAAAATTTTCAATGCCGAAGCGCGCGCCCGACCATGCGTCAGAACAGCCCTCGGAACGCCCAAAAGAGCGCGCCGGCTAGCGCGATCGAAACCGGCAGCGTGAGCAGCCACGCGAGCGCCAGACTGCGGACGGTTCGCCATTGCAGACCCGAGCCGTTGGCGGCCATCGTGCCCGCCACGCCGGACGACAGCACATGCGTCGTGCTGACGGGCAGGCCGTAGACGTCGGCGGCGCCGATGGTCAGCATCGCGACGAGTTCCGCCGATGCGCCTTGCCCATAAGTCAGATGCGTCTTGCCGATGCGTTCGCCCACCGTCACGACGATGCGCTTCCAGCCGACCATCGTCCCGAGCCCGAGCGCCACGGCGACCGCCACCTTCACCCACGTCGGAATGAACTTCGTCGCGTGATCGAGCTGATGCTTGTAGTTGTCGAGCACGGCGACGTCGGCAGGCGCGAACGCGGGCGACTTCTGCTTCTCCATCACGCGCAGGGCTTCGGACGCGATGTACATCTCGTTTCGCACGTTGCGGACGTTGCCTTGCGGCACGGAGGCGATCGTCTCGCTCGGGCGGATCTGCGATTCGATCGAGCCGATCAGCGCCTTCAGCGAGGCGATGGTGTCGGGCGCGAGCTTCTTCGTTTGCACGAACTTCTCGACCTGCGCTCGCGCGTCCGGCGCCGCGGACGCGCCGCCGCTGTATCGCTGGAGCGTTTCCGTCGCGCTGTGGCTCACCGCGAGGAACGTCTGCGTCTCGGCAGGGGTGACTGCCTTGTTGAGCGCGTAGGCCGTCGGCACCGTGCCGATCAGGATCAGCATGATGAGGCCCATGCCTTTCTGGCCGTCGTTGGAGCCGTGCGCGAACGACACGCCGGTACACGTCAGGATCAGCAGGCAGCGAATCCAGAAGGGCGGCGGCGTGTTCTTCTTCGGCTCCTGATAAAGCTCCGGCACGCGGACGACGAGCTTCAGCACGTACAGCAGAAAGCCCGCGAGCACGAAACCGACGAGCGGCGAAAACAGCAGCGACTTACCGACCGACACTGCCTGGCTCCAGTCGACGCCCGACGTGCCGTTGCTTCCGTGCAGCATTTGATTCATGAGGCCGACGCCGATGACCGAGCCGATCAGCGTATGCGAGCTCGACGACGGCAGCCCGAGCGCCCACGTGCCGAGATTCCAGATGATCGCCGCGATCAGCAGCGCGAAGACCATCGCGAAGCCCTGCGAACTGCCGACGCCGATGATCAGTTCGACCGGCAGCAACTGAAGGATGCCGAACGCGACTGCGCCGCTCGAAATCAGCACGCCGATGAAGTTCCACGCGCCGGACCACACGACGGCGAGGTTGGGCGTCAACGAGTGCGTGTAGATGACGGTCGCGACGGCGTTGGCCGTATCGTGGAAGCCGTTGACGAACTCGAAGCCGAGCGCGATCACGAGCGCGACGCCGAGCAGAAGGTAGGGAAACACCGACGATTCGCGCACCGGCGCGAGATCCTCGAACAGGTGCAGGATGCAATACACGACGCCCGCTCCAATGGCGAGCAGAAACAGCAGGAACGCGAAGCGTTGCCCTGGCGTGCGGCCTTGCGTTTGGGGAAAGACAACCTGGTTCATGGCGCGTCCTTGAGGCGAGGAACTCCGGCAACGGTGAAGCGTTAGGCCGGCGAAGGAAAGTGGTCATGTTTCATGGGGCACATGTCCGTTTCGTGACTCTCGGAACAATTCCTATTTCCTCTGATGTGTGCCGCCATCGGCCGTGGGAGCAACGCTGGCGCTGAACGCGTCGATATAATTCGCGGCACTTTCCGCGCATTCCCTCATTCGAGAGGCGACCGATGACCAACGAAACACCGCCCGCCGTCCCCGAACCGCTCGAGTTCGGCGGCTCGGTCTGGATAAAAAGCGGTGGCGAAACGCTCGGCGGCGCGGGGCGCATCGCGCTGCTGGCAGCGATTCGCGATACCGGATCGATCACCTCGGCCGCGAAACGCGTCGGCATGAGCTACAAGGCGGCGTGGGACGCAGTCGATACGATGAACAATCTCGCGGGCGAGCCGCTCGTGGCCAGCGCGACCGGCGGCCGGGGCGGCGGCGGAACGAGACTGACTGCGTCGGCGCTGCGGCTCATCGACACGTATCACGCGGTGGAGCGCGAGCATCGCAAATTTCTTGAGCACGTGAGCGAGGCCATCGAAGGCTTCGACCGCGATTGGCGGCTTATCGGGAGATTGGGGATGAGAACGAGTGCGCGAAACCAGCTGGCCGGCAAGATCACGAAAATCACGCGCGGCGCGGTGAACGACGAAGTGGAACTCGGCTTGCCGGGCGGTCAGACCATCGTCGCGGTCCTCACGCATGAGAGCACGGAGGCGCTCGGCTTGCAGCAAGGCAGCGACGCGTTCGCGCTCATCAAGGCGTCGTGGGTCATGCTGATGGAAGACGCGCCCGCGAAGCTGTCGGCGCGCAATCAGTTGCGCGGGACCGTCGCCAGCGTGACGCGCGGCGCGGTCAACGCCGAAGTGACGCTCTCGCTCGACGAGTCGACGACTGTCACCGCGATCATCACGAATCAGAGTGCGGAGGCGCTCGGGCTGGCGGAGGGCCAGAGGGCTGTCGCCGTCGTCAAGGCGTCGAGCGTGATCATCGGCGTGAACGACTGACGCATCTTCGATTGCTTTACACGGCGGCGGGCTCGCGCGGCGCGTGCGAGTCGGCGCGCCGGTCCGGCACGCGATAGATTTTCGCCTTCCAGCGCGCCCGAACGTACGGGCGCTCGTGGCCCGACAATCCGAGCGCGATTTCGGTGATCCAGTGTTGCGTCGGCACCGGCACGCCATGCAGCGCCACGACGACCGCGCCGAGGCTTGCCGCGACGGGCGCGGGCGAAAACTTGCCGGCTTCCGCTTTCCACGCGATGCGCACGAACGCGATGGCAACCGCGCCGCCGAGCGCGCAGCCCGCGACGACTTCCGATACCGAATGCGCGTTGACCACCACGCGCGATCCGCCGATCAGGGCGCCCAGCAGCAGGCCCACGGCCACGCCGCCCGCGCGCAACGCGCCGCGTGCCGGCAGAAGCGCGACGAAGAGCGCCACGGGAAGCACTGCGGTCGCCATGTAAGCGTGGCCGCTGATGCCCGTGAAGTCGATATTGCGCACGCCGATTCCCCAGCCGATAAACGCGATCTTGCTCAGAGCCACGCATGCGCTGCCCGCGCCGAGGAGCGCGAGCCATTCGAGCGTGTACTTCCAGCGATAACCCAGCGCGAGCCACGCCGCAGCCGCGAGCCCGACGGGCAGCATGACGCCGACGCTGCCGAGCGCGGTGATGCGTAACCAGAGCGAGATGGGAATTTCGACGTTCATCGAGGGCAATAGGAATAGCAGTTGCTGCATTGCGGCAGCGATGGAATTAGAAAGCCGGTGCGAGCAGCAGTATACCGGTTGGGAAGAAGACGAAATTTCGGCTCATTCTTTGTTTGCATCGCGGCTCATCCGGCAACAAGTTCGGTCTTATTGGTCTAAATGTCGCAAACCTCCAGCTGGGGTGTGGCAAAGGACTCGGCGAGTCGCTGCATTTAATGGTATTGTGCAGTGCAACACGACGCGCCACGCGTGCGTCATCTGAAACACGCTTTAGGAGAACCAGCCGAATGTCGAAGAGCCTTACCAAACTCTGGTTGCGTGGCTTGAGACGCCTGGTCGCTGTCCAAGCCGAGAGCATCCACCCGCCCAAGCCGCGCCCGGCCACGAAGCCCGCGCGTTCCAAGACCGTACGGTCCAAGCTCAAGTCAGGCGCCGCCGCGAAGGCCGCGGCTTTCGCCCCGGCCGCGCGCCGCCCCGAAACGCGCGAATCCCGCGTCCGGCCGCGTGCTTCCGCATGGGCGCGCGGCAAGTGGGACCGTTCGTATCATTCGGCGCCGCCGACCGCCGGCCGTTTCGTCAACCACCTTTCCTACGCGTTGTATGTGCCGCCGAGAACCGGCCTGGGCCGCATGCCCGTCGTGGTGATGCTGCACGGCTGCAAGCAAAGCGCCGACGACTTCGCGCAGGGCACGCGAATGAATCTGCTCGCGGACAAATACGGCTTCGCGGTGCTGTACCCTGAGCAGTCGAAGCATGACCATCCGCATCGCTGCTGGCGCTGGTACGACGATTCCGACAGCGGCGGCGGCGGCGAGGCCGCGTCCATCGTCTCGCTGATTCGCGCGACGGTCGCCGAGCACCAATTCGACCCCGAGCGCGTCTATCTCGCGGGGATGTCGGCGGGCGCAGGGCTCGCGGCGCTGCTCGCGGTGCGCTATCCGGACTTGTTCGCGGCGGTCGGGCTGCATTCGGGCGTTGTTTTCGGCGAGGCGAACTCGGCAATCGGCGCGATGGACGTCATGCGCCGCGCAAGCCGCACCGACCCGGTGACGCTGATCGACGCCGCGCTCGACGTGCGGGACTACCCGGGCATGCCGGCGGTCATCATCCACGGAGAACTCGATTCGGTGGTGTCCGCCGAGAACGCCGAGCAACTGACGCAGCAGTTCCTTCGGCTGAACGGCTTCATCGACGCAGCGGGCAAGCCGCGCGCGGGCGAAGTACGGGAGGAAACGCATCCCGATGGCGTCGTGCGCGACTATTTCAAGAACGGGCGGCGCGTCGTCAAGACGTCGATCGTGCGTGGGCTCGGCCATTCGTGGGCCGGCGGCGACGACACGGTGGCGTTTCATTCGTCCAAAGGGCCGGATTCATCCGCCGTGCTGTGGGAGTTCTTCAAGCATCAGCGCCGCTCCAGCGAAGCCGCGCGCGCGGTGTTCGTCGCTTGAACGTGGCCGGCTTTGTTTCAGGTGTTGCAATTTCGTCTTTAGTATCAGCGTTCTAGCGGTAAATGCTGGCGCTGGCTCAGGGATTACCCTATAATCACGCTTATAGGTAGTTACCCCAGTATCCAGCGAGGCCAATCATGTTCCTGCTTTCCCGTATTTTCCTGTTCCTGACCAAGACCGCTGAAGAGCGTGACCGCGAGCGTGACGACGCGTACCTCGCTGAAGCCACCGACATCTACGATCTCGAATATCGCATGAAGAAGTTGGACCAGCGTGCGGCAGCCCGTCATCCGTCGTGGATGGCGAACTGAGTCGCCCTCGGCGCGAGTTCGAGTCGATGTGAAAAAGCCGGCAGTCAGCCGGCTTTTTTGTTGCCTATTCGCCGCATTCACGCGGCACCGTCAGCGTCCCGAGGCGCCGGACGTGTTCGGCAGGTCCGGCGTGTCCGGCGTCTGCACGCCGAAGCAGCCGCGATACGTCGCGTAGAAAGAGCAGTAGAGCGCGGTGGTCACGAGAATCGACGCTGGCATCAGCACGGCGAACGCCATCTCCTGTCCGACGCCGAGCGCCTGCATCAGCGCCGTGATCCCGAACGAAATGGCAAGCGCCACCGCAATCCATAGGACGCCGTACAGGATGAACGCGCCGCGATTGCGCCAGCAGGAAACCAGGCTGAAGAACAGCGCCTTCGCGGTCGGAACCTCGTGCCACGCAATCAGAATCGGCGAGAACCAGAACAGCATGGCGACCGGCAGATAACATGCCATGGCGACGAGTACGGCCAGCGGACTGAAGCCGGCCGCGACCGTCTCCGGATCGCCGGACGGTCCGTTGCCCATCATCAGGTTGAGGAGCGCGCCGCCGTCGACGAGGGCGGAGACGCCGAAAATCACCGCCATCGCGACGACATAGAGCGCGCCCAGCACCAGCAGGCGGCGCGCGACCACGCTCCCGTACGAGCGGAATCCGTCGACGAGGATGGTCGGCCAGACGGGCTTGCCGGCGATGGTGTTCCTGCACGCGGCCATGAAACCCACGGCGACGCCGGGGATGAACAGGAGCGGCAGCAACGGACCGACGAGCGGCACGCGCGAAATCAGCGTCATCACGAACAAATAGGCGAAGAACACCGTGAGGAACGCAAACGGGTTGCGGCGGAAGAGCCAGATGCCCTGGCGAAACCACACGTAGCCGGTTTTAGCGGGAACTTCGATCAGTCGCATGGGAGTCGCTGAATTACTGTTTGGCGGAAGAGGACGCGGCTTGGACGCGCTCGCGCAGAATGCGCTCGAAATGGCCGGGATCGTGCGCCTTCAGCATCTGCGCTTCGCGCGGTCGATGAAAGTCATAGAGCCGCGACACCCAAAAACGCATGGCGCCCCCGCGCAGCATGTCGTTCCAGTGGCGTTCCTCGGCCGGCGTGAAAGGACGCACGGTTTGATAGGCGCGCAAAAGCGCATCGACGCGGGCCGCATCGAGCGCGCCGGTCGCCAGGTCGACGCACCAGTCGTTCACGGTCACGGCCACGTCGAAGAGCCACTTGTCGACGCCCGCGAAATAGAAATCGAAGAAGCCGCCGAGCCGCGCGTGCTCGCGTCCATGCGCGAACAGCACGTTGTCGCGAAAGAGGTCGCAATGGCACGGGCCGGCGGGCAGCGCGGCGTAGTCGGCCGAGGCAAAAAAGGCGGTCTGATGCGCGAGTTCGGATTCGATGAGTTCGCGCTGGCTGTCGCTCAGGAAATCGATGATGGCCGGCACATTCTCTTGCCACCACGGCAGGCTGCGCAGATTCGGCTGATGCCGCGCGAAGTCGCGCCCCGCGAGATGCATGCGCGCGAGCATGTTGCCGACTTCGATGCAGTGCGCGGGCGTCGGCGCCAGTTCGGGCGCGCCTTCGAGCTTCGTGACGATGGCGGCCGGCTTGCCGCGCAGCATGCCGAAGAGCGAGCCGTCGCAGCGCGGCATCGGATCGGGAACCGGCACGCGATGCGAGGCGAGATGCCGCATCAAATCAAGATAGAACGGAAGCTGCGTGGCCGTCAGATTCTCGAAGATCGTCAGCACGTATTCGCCGTGCGTGGTCGTGAGGAAGAAGTTGCTGTTTTCGATGCCCGATTGGATGCCGCGAAATTCGACGACATCGCCGAGATCGTAGTGTTGCAGCCAGTCGCCGAGCTCGGCGTCAGAGACGGGGGTGAATACGGCCATGCAGGAAACGTCGGTCTGGTTGATTGGCCCGCGCGGGGCCGAATGACGAAGCCCGCTCACGAAGAGCGGGCTCGAAGCTATCTTACTTGACTCAATAACGCAGATTCACGGACGGCAGGCGCGTGCTCGCGCGGCCGTTGTCGCGCACTTGCGGCGACGTATCCGCAGGCGCGCTCATCTGATAATGCGTGCCGAAATTCGAGTGGACGTTGATTTCGACAGGCTTGCCCTTGTCGCGATACTCGGTGATCTCGGTCCCGTTCGGGCTCAGTTCGTGAAAGCTCGGCGTGCGCGGCGGCGAAATCTCGACCTTGGAGCTGACATTGGCGGGCGGACGGTTGATGGCCTTGAGATCCGGAAGGCCCGCGGCTTCTTCCGCCGACATGGTGTGCTGAGCCGGTTGCGCCGCCGGCGGGTTCGCGTCGGATATCGGCTGCGCGATGGCGCCAACGCTTGCGGCGGCGAGGACTGCCGCCGTCGCGACAGAAAGAAGCGGCTTCATGATAATTCTCCAGGGATGGCCGGATTCTAACAAACCCTGTCGAAGCGTAACGGACTGCGTTGCGTGGCGCGTGTTAGCCTTATCGGAAGGCGCGCGGTAGGGGCTTCACGGTCTGCACTTTCTTCCGTGTTAATGTCGATTCATCGACAAGGCATTGAAGCACACGCACACAAAACCATGACCAACGACCGCACTCAAACCACGCAAGGCACGCCGGCCAACGATTTTCCGACCGAATCCTTCGATGACCCGGTCGCCGCCGTCACGCGCCTTTCCGCCATTTACGAAGCGAACACGTCTTTCCTGCGCGACGCCTTCGCGCGCTACCGGCGCAACGAGCAGTTCACGCATCGGGTGCGCGCGTGCTATCCGTTCGTGCGAGTGCGAACGGAGCTGAACACGCACATCGATTCGCGCCGCTCGTACGGCTTCGTCGCGGGGCCGGGCATCTTCGAGACCACGCTCACGCGCCCCGACCTCTTCGGCGATTATTATCGCGAGCAGTTGCGCCTGCTCACGAAGAATCATCACGTGGGCATCGAAGTGGGCGTGTCGGCGCAGCCCATTCCGATCCACTTCGCGTTTGCGGAAGGCATTCACCTCGAAGGCGATCTCGACCGCGACCGCCTGCTCGCGATGCGCAATGTCTTCGATACGCCGGATCTCGCGCTGCTCGACGACCGCATCGTCAACGGCACGTACGAGCCGGGTCCGGGCGAGCCGCATCCGCTCGCGCTGTTCACGGCGGCGCGCGTGGACTTCTCGCTGCATCGGCTGCGTCATTACACGGCGACGTCGCCGACGCATTTCCAGAACTATGTGCTCTACACGAACTACCAGTTTTATATCGACGAGTTCGTGAAGCTCGGCCGCACGCTGATGTCGCGCGCCGACGACGAAGAGACGCGCGCGTATCGCAGCGAATATTCGTCGTTCGTCGAGCCGGGCGACGTCATCACGTACAACGCGAATCTCGGCGAGCAGCCCGACGAAGGCACCGCGCTGGCCCGTTTGCCGCAGATGCCCGCCTATCACCTGAAGCGCGCGGACGGCAGCGGCATCACGATGGTCAATATCGGCGTGGGGCCGTCGAACGCGAAGACGATCACGGATCACATCGCCGTGCTGCGTCCGCATGCGTGGGTCATGCTCGGGCATTGCGCGGGCCTGCGCAATACGCAGCGGCTCGGCGACTATGTCCTCGCGCATGGTTATGTGCGCGAAGATCACGTGCTCGATGCCGATCTGCCGCTCTGGGTGCCTGTGCCGGCGCTCGCCGAAGTGCAGGTCGCGCTCGAAAAAGCGGTGGCGCAGGTGACGCAGCTTGAAGGTGTCGAACTGAAGCGCGTTATGCGAACGGGGACGGTTGCGAGTGTCGATAACCGCAACTGGGAACTGCGCGATCATCGCGAGCCGGTTCAGCGCTTGTCGCAAAGCCGCGCGATCGCGCTCGATATGGAAAGCGCGACCATCGCCGCGAACGGGTTCCGCTTTCGCGTGCCGTACGGGACGTTGCTTTGTGTATCGGACAAGCCGCTGCACGGTGAACTGAAGCTGCCGGGCATGGCGGACCAGTTCTATCGCGTGCAGGTGGATCAGCATTTGCAGATCGGCGTGAAAGCGATGGAACTGCTGCGGATGAACGGCTTGTCGAGGCTGCACTCGCGCAAGTTGCGGAGTTTCGCGGAGGTGGCGTTTCAGTAACGAAATGCACGCGGGCGAGCGGCGCAGGGTCGCCGCCCGCGATGCAGTGTTTTATTGTTGCGGGCGCGGCGCGCTCAACAAGCGCGTGTAGTTCATCCAGCCGGTGACCGGTGCGTCCGTGCCGTGGGAGGGCGTGCAGCCGGTTTGCTGATCCAGTTCTTCGGGCGTGCAATACGCGCCTTCATACGTCACCCGAACCCACGGCGTGTTGGCTCCCGACGACTCGGTGACGTTCCGGATCGTGGATGTATCGGCACTAATCTTCGAGTCCTTTGGAACGATCAGCAGCGCTGCGCAAGTCGAGCCGGGACACGAACGCATGTTCATGTCGATGCCGCCAAGCCACATGTCGATGATGCCGCGGTCGCTCGAAGTGACCGGCGCGGGTGCCGATTCTGTCGGCTGACTCGGCGCAGGGGACGACGCCCGCGCCACGCTCAGCCGGCTGATTCTGTTGAGATCGTCGTTGCTTATGCGGCGCACGAAGCCGAGCACGTCCTGTTGTCCGTCACTGCCCGTCATCGTCAGGTTGTAAGCCGTGTGATCCGCGTTCCACTTCTTGCGAAGCGTGAGGATCTCTTCCTTGCGATTGACGACGGTGTTGACGTTCACCGTTTCCTCGCCAGGATCGACGTCACCCAGCGTGACCGCGAGCGGTGTGTCGCCCTGAAGGATCTGCAAGCGGTTGTCGGAGTATTGAATTGTCGTGAGTCCGATTGCGGACGACGAACTCCAGACGCCGGATATGTCCTTCAAGAGAGCGAGTTTCGCGTCCTGCGCGGTGGCGGACGGAGTGACGGCTGGCGTATTGGTCGCCTTATCGCAACCAGCGATTAGCGAGACGGCCATTGCGGTCGCGACGGTCAGTTGGAGTGTTCGATACAGCGCTTGCTTCATGCTTGCTCCAGGCTTGCCACTGGGGGCAAATGACGGCGGCTCTTCGATCAGACGCCATCCCGAAGAGCCGAGACTATTAATGGAAGCCGTGGAATCGACGCGAGGTACCGCTCATGCGGCCGGTATGCGCGTTCCCAATGCGGCGCGGGCGCGAGCATACCGTTCACAACGCTGTCGTTTATGGAAAAGTGTGAAGCCGCGGCAAGGCCTTGCCGGGAAGAAGAAAAGGAAGGACCAAGGGCGGTCCTTCCCTTGATGAATCGACAGCCTTACAAATAAAACATCCGATCCTCGTCCGACTTACCCTCAGCCGGCTCTTCGACCTTCTCTTCGCGGTCTTCATAGAACCGCAGCACGGCATCGAGCACCTGATCCGGCTCGTCGATGACCTGCATCAGATCGAGGTCCTTCTCGCTGATCACGCCATTGGTCAACAGCGTCTTCTTGAACCAGTCGAGCAGCCCCGCCCAGAACTCGGCGCCGACGAGCACGATCGGCACATGACGCGACTTCTTCGTCTGGATGAGCGTGAGCACTTCCGCGAGTTCGTCGAGCGTGCCGAAGCCGCCCGGCATCACGACGACCGCATCCGAATTCTTCACGAACGTGACCTTGCGCGTGAAGAAGTGACGGAAGCGCAGCGAGATGTCCTGCCACTGATTGCCCGACTGCTCGTGCGGCAATTCGATGTTCAAACCCACCGACGGCGACTTGCCCGCGTGCGCGCCCTTGTTGGCCGCTTCCATGATGCCCGGACCGCCGCCCGAGATGACGGCGAAGCCTGCATCGGAGAATTTTTGCGCGATTTCGATGGTGCGCTGATAGTACGGCGACTCCGGTTTCAGACGGGCCGAACCATAGATGCTGATGGCAGGGCGGATCTCCGAGAGGTACTCGGTCGCCTCGATAAACTCTGCCATAATCGTGAACATCTGCCACGACGCGCGGGCCTTCTTGGCTGTCGCGCGCTCTTGATCTGCGAGTGATCGCAGACTCGGAATCACTTTTCTCTTGTTCATAATGCCTGAAGAACTCAGTCTTGAAGGTAAGACCCTGCTATTGGTCGACGGTTCTAGCTACTTGTACCGGGCTTACCATGCGATGCCTGACCTGCGTGGTCCCGACGGCGGTCCCACCGGCGCACTGTATGGGATGGTGAACATGCTGCGGCGCCTTCGCCGCGAAATCAATGCAGAGTATAGCGCGTGCATCTTCGACGCCAAGGGTAAGACCTTCCGCGACGACTGGTACGCCGACTACAAAGCCAACCGTCCTTCGATGCCCGAAGACCTGAGCAAGCAGATCGAGCCCATCCATGTCGCGGTGCGCGCGCTCGGCTGGCCGCTCGTGATGATCGAAGGCGTAGAGGCCGATGACGTCATCGGCACGCTCGCCGTGCAGGCCGAAAAGCGCGGCATGAAGGTAATCGTGTCGACGGGCGACAAGGATCTGGCTCAGCTCGTGACGGATCATGTCACCCTCATCAATACGATGACCAACGAAACGCTCGATCGCGCAGGCGTCGTGAACAAGTTCGGCGTGCCTCCGGAGCGCATCGTCGACTATCTGTCGCTCATCGGCGATACGGTCGACAACGTGCCCGGCGTCGAAAAGTGCGGACCCAAGACCGCGCTCAAATGGCTTACCGCATACGAAACGCTCGATGGCATCGTCGCACACGCGAGCGAGATCAAAGGTGCGGTAGGAGACAATCTGCGCAAGGCTCTGGACTTCCTGCCGATGGCGAGAAAGCTCGTGACCGTGCACACGGCATGCGACCTCGCTTCGCAGATCGACTCCATCGAAGAGACGCTGCAAACGCGCCCCGAATCCCGCGACGAGTTGCGCGACGTGTTCCTGCGTCATGGCTTCAAGACGTGGCTGCGCGAGATCGAAATCGCGGATGCCGTCGAAGGCCCGACCGATACGCCGCCCGCCGAAGTCACCGAGATCGTTCACCACTACGAGACCGTGCAGACGTGGGAGCAGTTCGATGCATGGCTCGCGCGCATTGAAGCCGCCGAGATCACCTCGTTCGATACGGAAACCACCTCGCTCGATCCGATGGTCGCGCAGATCGTCGGGCTGTCCGTGGCGGTCGAGCCGGGACATGCCGCGTATATTCCGGTCGCGCATCGCGGGCCGGACGCGCCCGTGCAGTTGCCGCGCGACGAAGTGCTCGCAAAGCTGAAGCCCTGGCTCGAAGACGCATCGAAGAAGAAGGTCGGCCAGCATCTGAAATACGACGAGCAAGTGCTGGCCAATCACGGCATCGAACTGAACGGCGTCGAGCACGACACGCTGCTGCAATCGTACGTGCTGGAGTCGCATCGTCCGCACGACATGGACAACCTCGCGCTGCGGCATCTGGGCGTGAAGACCATCAAGTACGAAGACGTGGCGGGCAAGGGCGCGGCGCAGATCGGCTTCGACGAAGTGGCGCTGGAGAAGGCCGCCGAATACGCAGCCGAAGACGCCGACGTGACGTTGCGCCTGCATCAGACGCTTTATCCGCAGGTCGCGGAAGAAGAAGGGCTGCTGCGCGTGTATCGCGATATCGAAATGCCGACCTCGCGCGTGCTGCGCAAGATGGAGCGCAACGGCGTGCTGATCGACCGCGAGAAACTCGACGCGCAAAGCAACGAGATCGCCAAGCGCCTGATCGAACTACAGACCGAAGCGTACGAGCACGCAGGCGGCGAATTCAATCTCGGGTCGCCCAAGCAGATCGGCCAGATTTTCTTCGAGAAGCTGCAATTGCCCGTCGTGAAAAAGACGCCGAGCGGCGCGCCTTCCACGGATGAAGAAGTGCTGCAAAAGCTCGCCGAAGACTATCCGCTGCCGAAGGTGCTGCTCGAACATCGCGCGCTGTCCAAGCTCAAGTCGACGTACACGGACAAGCTGCCGCGCATGGTCAATCCGTCCACGGGCCGCGTGCACACGAACTACGCGCAGGCCGTCGCGGTGACGGGGCGCCTGTCGTCGAACGAGCCGAATCTGCAAAACATCCCGGTGCGAACGGGCGAAGGCCGGCGCATTCGCGAGGCGTTCATCGCGCCGCCGGGCAGCAAGATCGTGTCGGCAGATTATTCGCAGATCGAACTTCGCATCATGGCGCACATTTCGGGCGATGCGTCGCTCATGCGCGCCTTCACGGCAGGCGAGGACGTGCACCGCGCGACGGCATCCGAAGTGTTCAGCGTGACGCCGCTCGAAGTGGACAACGACCAGCGGCGCATCGCGAAAGTCATCAACTTCGGCCTGATCTACGGCATGAGCTCGTTCGGGCTCGCGTCGAATCTCGGCATCACGCGCGACGCGGCGAAGCTCTATATCGACCGCTATTTCGCGCGCTATCCGGGCGTGGCCGCGTACATGGAAAACACGCGCGTCACGGCGAAAATGAACGGCTTTGTCGAAACCGTGTTCGGGCGGCGTCTGTGGCTGCCCGAGATCAACGGCGGCAGCGGCCCGCGCCGTCAGGCGGCCGAGCGCGCCGCGATCAACGCGCCGATGCAGGGCACCGCCGCCGACCTCATCAAGATGTCGATGATCGCGGTGCAGGACTGGATCGAAAAAGCGGGCATGCGTACGAAGATGATCATGCAGGTCCACGACGAACTCGTGCTCGAAGTGCCCGAAGAAGAACTGCCGGACGTGCGCAAGCGTCTGCCCGAACTGATGTGCGGCGTCGCCGAACTGAAGGTGCCGCTCGTCGCGGAAGTGGGCGTCGGCAACAACTGGGAAGAAGCGCACTGAGGGCGCACTGAGCGGCCGGCATGAAGCATATGCCCTACATGCGACGGCGGCGCTTGTGAATGCCGCGTCGCATCACGCACAATGAGGCAACGAGGCGAGCGGACAGCGCCGTGCAATCCATCAGGCAAAGGGAGAGCTCTTCATGCATCGCTTCATTATCGTCGGCGGCGGGGCGGGCGGCCTCGAACTCGCGACGCGTCTCGGTGACCGCTTCGGTTCGGGCGAAGGCAAGGCGGACGCCAAGACCAACGCCAAAACGCCGCGCGCGCAGATCACGCTCGTGGACCGCAATCCGACGCACATCTGGAAGCCGTTGCTGCACGAAGTCGCGGCGGGCAGCATGGACCCGTTCACGCAGGAACTCGAATACGCGGCGCAGGCGCTGTGGCACGGCTTCGAGTTCCAGCAGGGCGAGATGATCGGCCTGAATCGCGCGGCAAGGCGCATCACGATAGGCGCGCTGCGCGACGACGAAGCCGGCGAACTGCTGCCGCAGCGCGAGCTGGAATACGACACGCTCGTGATCGCGATCGGCAGCACGACGCATTTCTTCGGCGTCGAAGGCGCGCAGCAGTATTCGATTGCGCTCGATACCGTTGGCCAGGCGGAGCTTTTCCGCAAACGGCTGATCGCCGCGTGCATGCGCGCCGAGCATGTCGTGCCGGAACTCGCCGTCGAAGGGCCGGCGCAGGAGCCGGTCGTCGTGGAAGCCGCGCCGCGCATTCAGATCGCGATTGTCGGTGCGGGCGCGACGGGCGTCGAACTGTCGGCGGAACTGCGCAACACCGCGCAAGTGCTGTCGGCGTACGGCTTGCACAAGCTCGATCCGAAGAACGACATCGGCATCGTGCTGATCGAAGCGGGGCCGCGCATTCTGCCGGCGTTGCAGGAGCGCGTGTCGACCGCGACGGCGGAACTGCTCACGAAGCTCGGCGTCAAGCTGATGACTGGCGAGACCGTCGCACAGGTCTCGCGCGACTCGATCCGCACGGCGAGCGGCAAGATCATTCGCGCGGACCTGACGGTGTGGGCGGCCGGCATCAAGGCGCCCGCGGTGCTGTCGCAACTCGACGGCCTGCCGACCAATCGTCTCGGCCAGTTGGTCGTGCGCCGCACGCTGCAAACCGAAATCGACGACAACGTCTTCGCGCTCGGCGATTGCGCGGCCTGTCCGTGGCCCGGCAACGAGCGCAACGTGCCGCCGCGCGCGCAGGCGGCGCATCAGCAGGCGAGCTTTCTGTTCAAGGCGTTCGCGCGGCGCATGGACGGCAAGCCGCTGCCCGAATACACCTATCGCGATTTCGGCTCGCTCGTTTCGCTCGGGCATTACAGCGCGGTCGGCAATCTGATGGGCGGGCTGATCGGCGGGAACATGCTGATCGAAGGGCTCTTCGCGCGCTTCATGTACATGTCGCTGTACCGGCTGCACGTGGCTGCGCTGCATGGCTACGCGCGCATGGTGCTCGATACCTTCGCGCACTGGCTGCGCCGGTCCACCGCGCCGCGCGTGAAGCTGCACTGACCGCTTAAGCGCTTGCGGAACAAAGCTGTTTAGAATGGGCGGCGCGCCGTGTCGTGCGCGCCCGGGCGATGCGGCTTGCCGCCCGTGTCTGGTCGTGTAGCGTCGCGCTGAGACGTTTCAGCGCGGTTTCCGGTTCAGTGCCATCGGTGCGGCTGTGGCTCGACGACGCGAGCGACCGCATCGGCGGCGCGTTCGCGGCGCTTGCCGCAGGAGCTTCGTATGCTGAGTCCCGAAGTCGACAGCCTCATCCCGCACGTTCCGTTCGATCGACGCACCTTCATCAAGGCCGCTTTCGGCACCGGCTTCGCGGCCGCCGTGCTGCCCGTCTCCGCGCAGACCATTCATACCGATGCCGACGGCCTCGAAGCCGGCGCGATCGGCGTGCGCGGCGCGGACGGCACGCTGATTCCCGCGTATCGCGCGCAGCCGCTCGGCAAGACGCATCTGCCGGTCATCATCGTGATTCACGAGATCTTCGGCGTGCACGAGCATATCGCCGATGTCTGCCGCCGCTTCGCCAAGCTCGGCTATCTCGCCGTCGCGCCGGATCTTTATACGCGGCAAGGCGATGCGTCGGTGTATCCGTCGATTCAGCAACTCAACGATCAGATCGTCTCGAAAGTGCCGGATTCGCAGGTGCTCTCCGATATCGACGAGACGGTCAAATGGGCGGGCGAGCACGGCGGCGATGTGAAGCGGCTCGGCATCACCGGCTTTTGCTGGGGCGGACGCATTACATGGCTGTACTCGGAGCACAATCCGCGCGTGAAGGCGGCGGTCGCGTGGTACGGGCGCCTCGCCGGCAACAAGACGGCGAATTCGCCGAGCAATCCGATCGACAACGCCGGCGAGCTGAAGGTGCCCGTGCTGGGCCTTTATGGACGGCAGGATCCGAGCATCCCGCAGGACACCATCGAGCAGATGAAACAGGCCATCGCGAACGGCCCGCCGAGCGCGCGCGGCTCGCAGTTCGTGGTCTATGACGACGCGCCGCACGCGTTTTTCGCCGATTATCGTCCGAGCTACCGGAAGGCCGACGCCGAGGACGGCTGGAAGCGCGCGCTCGCGTGGTTCCGCGAGCACGGCGTCCGTTAAGAAGGCGTCAGGGATTCGCGCCGGTCGCGACGGGACGGCCGGGATCGGCGCTCCATTCGCTCCACGAGCCGGGATAGAGCGCGGCGCCGTGCAGCCCGGCGATTTCCATGGCGAGCGCGTTGTGGCACGCCGTCACGCCCGATCCGCATTGCAGCACCACGCGATCCGCGGGCGTCTCGCCGATGAGCGAGGCGAACGCCTCGCGCAGTTCGTGTGCCGTCTTGAAACGGCCTTCCTGCGTCAGATTGTTCTTGAAGAAGTGGTTCAGCGCGCCGGGAATGTGGCCGCCGACCGGATCGATCGTTTCGTTCTCGCCGCGATAACGGTCGGCGGCGCGCGCATCGATCAGCAGATGATCGCGCGTGCCGATACTGCGTTCGATCGCTCGCGCATCCACGGTCACTTGCAGCGGCTGGCCGGCCTTGAACGTGCCCTGCGTCTTCGGCGGCACGGCCGTGTCGAGCGGCTTGCCCGCAGCCTCCCACGCTTGCAGGCCGCCATCGAGCAAGGCGACGGAATCATGCCCGAGCCAGCGCAAAAGCCACCACAGACGCGCGGCGTACATGCCTCCTTGCGCGTCGTAAGCGACGACCTGCTGGCCTTCGTTCAAGCCGAAGCTCGCGAGCTTCTCGACGAGCGCGGCGCGCTCCGGCAACGGATGCCGGCCGTTCGTGCCGGTTTTCGCGCCGGACAGGTCGCGGTCGAGATGCAGGTAATGCGCGCCGGGAATGTGGCCGGCGGCGTAGGCCGTTTCTCCGGCTTCCGGCGCGGCGAGATCGAAGCGGCAGTCGAAGACGAGCACGCTGCCGGGCGCGTCGGCGAGCCATTGGGCGAGATTGGCCGCTGAAATGAGCGTGGTGTAGTGAGTGTGCGGCATGGCGGCTCCTGATATCTTCGGCAAGGACTTCGAAGTGGATGAACGCCTAGTGTAAACAAGAAAACGGGCCCGAAAGCCCGTCTCTTGTGATCATGCGCCGCGCTCAGATGCTGCCGAGCTGATGCCGCAGGAACTCATGGAAGTGCTGCATGCCGGATTCCATCGGGCTTTGATACGGCCCGACCTGATTCTCGCCGCGCGACATCAGCGCGCGACGGCCCGCGTCCATGCGCTCGGCGATTTCATCGTCCTCGCGTGCGGTTTCCATGTACGCGGCGCGCTCGGCCTCGATGAACTCGCGCTCGAACAGCGCGATTTCCTCGGGGTAATAGAACTCGACGATGTTCGTCGTCTTCTGCGTGCCGCGCGGAATGAGCCACGACACGACGAGCACGTGCGGATACCACTCGATCATGAGACCAGGGTAGTACACCATCCAGATGGCGCCGAACTCCGGCGGCGCGCCGTTACGGAAGCGCAGGACCTGGTCGTGCCACTTGCGGTACGTCGGGCTGCCGGGCTTCTCCAGATTCTTGTGGACGCCCACCGTCTGCACGCTGTACCAGTCGCCGAATTCCCATTCGAGGTTGTCGCACGACACGAAACTGCCGAGACCCGGATGGAACGGCGCGACGTGATAATCCTCCAGATAGACCTCGATGAAGGTCTTCCAGTTGTAGTTGCACTCGTGCACTTCGACGTGATCGAACATAAAGCCCGAAAAATCGAAGTGACGCGCCGTGCCGAGCTTGGCGAGATCGGCCGCGACGTTGCGGCCCTCCGCCTCGAAGAGCAGGCCTTGCCAGTTCTGAAGCGGCGTAGCGCCGAGATTCAGGCACGGTTTGTCGGCGAAGTGCGGCGCGCCGAGCAACTGGCCGCTAAGATCATAGGTCCAGCGATGCAGCGGACAGACGATGTTCTCCGCGCTGCCGCGCCCGTTCAGCATGATGGCCTGACGGTGACGGCACACGTTGGACAGCAGTTCGATGTTGTTCTGCTGATTGCGGACGAGCACGCGCCCTTCGCCTTCGCCCGGAAGCGCGAAATAGTTCCCCGCTTCGGGGACCATGAGTTCGTGCCCGATATAGCGTGGACCTTGCTTGAAAAGTACGTCGAGTTCGCGCGTAAGAAGCGCTTCGTCAAAGTAAGCCGTGACTGGCAGTTGACTATGAACAGCCTTCAACTGCAATGCATTGCTCAGATTGGACATTCCCACTCCCGATGAAGACGTGAAAGCAGTGAACAACCCAACCATCGAAGATTCGATTTAGGGAGCCCGCGATTATACCGAAATCCGCCTCGCCGGGGCGCATAAGGTCTTGATTTGGGTATAAATTGTCGCGAGAGTTCCTACAAATGCGCATTTAGCTGATTTGGCGCAAGCATCGTGCCGCATGCATGCAGCGCGACGCGGCGGCGCCGGACGCGCGGGTGGCCGTCGCGTCACGCGCACGGGTTGCGGGTCGAAAAATCGGCTTTTGCCGTAGAATGTGCGACTTGGTTCCAATTTTCACCGCACATCCACGATTCATGGCGAAGACCGCAGAAGACGCAACAAGCGAAGAAGCCCGCGCCGATGCGCCGGGCGCGGACAGCGCGCCGCTTCCGCAGAATTACGAAGCGGCGCTGGCCGAACTCGAATCGCTCGTCGCGCGCATGGAAGAGGGCGCGTTGAGCCTCGAAGAATCGCTTGCCGCGTACCGCCGGGGCGCGGCGCTTGTCGGCTTTTGCCAACAACAGCTCGAAAAAGTCGAGCAGCAGGTTCGCGTGCTCGACGGCGAGACGCTCAAGCCGCTGCCCGGCGACGCAGAACGCGCGACGAACGACAACGGGGACGACGATCTATGACCTTCGAACAATGGATGCGCGCCACGCTCGACCGCGTCGAAACCGCGCTCGAGCACTATCTTCCCGGCACGGACGTCGCGCCGGCGCGCCTGCATGAAGCCATGCGCTATGCCGTGCTCGGCGGCGGCAAGCGCGTGCGTCCGCTTCTGGTTCACGCGGCCGGCGAACTGACGGGCGCGAGCGCGCAGGCGGTCGAAGCAGCAAGCGCCGCGCTGGAAATGATCCACGTCTATTCGCTCGTGCACGACGACATGCCCGCGATGGACGACGACGCACTGCGTCGCGGCAAGCCCACGGTACACATTCAATATGACGAAGCGACGGCGCTGCTCGTCGGCGACGCGCTTCAGTCGCAGGCGTTCATCGCGCTGACAGTCGAAGGCAATGGTCTGTCGGACCGCCAGCAGGCCGCGCTCGTGCGCGAACTGGCGGTCGCGAGCGGCTCCGTCGGCATGGCGGGCGGGCAGGCCATCGACCTCGAAAGCGTCGGGCGCAAGCTGTCGCGGCCCGAACTCGAAACCATGCATCGCAAGAAGACGGGCGCGTTGCTGCGCGCGTCGGTGCGCATGGGCGCGCTTGCAGGCGACGAGCCGGGCGCGGACGTGCTCGCCGCGCTCGATCAATACGCCGCCGCGGTCGGGCTCGCGTTCCAGGTCGTCGACGACATTCTCGACGTCACGGCCGATTCCGCGACGCTCGGCAAGACCGCCGGCAAAGACGCGCAGCATGACAAGCCGACTTACGTGTCGATCATCGGACTCGACGCGTCGCGCGAACTCGCGGCGCAGTTGGGCCGCGACGCGCACGCCGCCATCCAGCCGTTCGGCGCTCGCGCGCAGCGCCTCGCCGAACTTGCCGACCTGGTCGTGAACCGGGCGCATTAATTGTTGAACGCGTGACGAGGCCCACGGCGCGAAACCGAATTGTCGCGCTGAACGAATCACGCCAGTTTTCCTAAATGGGACGACGATGTACGACTTGCTGAAAACCATCGACGATCCGGCCGATTTGCGTGCCCTCGATCGACGCCAACTGCAGCCGCTTGCGGACGAACTGCGGGCCTACGTGCTCGACAGCGTGTCGCAGACGGGTGGCCATCTGTCGTCCAACCTCGGCACGGTCGAGCTGACGATCGCGCTGCATTATGTGTTCGATACGCCGAACGATCGTATTGTCTGGGACGTCGGCCATCAGACGTATCCTCACAAGATTCTGACCGGACGTCGCGACCGGATGCCGACGCTGCGTCAGCAGAACGGCATTTCGGGCTTTCCGCGCCGCAGCGAATCCGAGTACGACACGTTCGGCACGGCGCATTCGAGCACGTCGATCTCGGCGGCGCTCGGCATGGCGATCGCGAACAAGCTGCAGGGCGACAACCGTTATTCCATCGCCGTGATCGGCGACGGCGCGATGACCGCGGGCATGGCGTTCGAGGCGATGAACAACGCGGGCGTCGCCGACGACCTGCCGCTGCTCGTCATCCTCAACGACAACGACATGTCGATCTCGCCGCCGGTCGGCGCGCTGAACCGCCATCTCGCGCGTCTGATGTCGGGCCGCTTCTATGCCGCCGCCCGCGCGGGCGTGGAGCGCGTGCTGCGCGCCGCGCCGCCGGTGCTCGACCTCGCGCGCAAGCTGGAAGAGCACGCCAAAGGCATGATCGTGCCGGCCACGCTCTTCGAAGAGTTCGGCTTCAACTACATCGGCCCGATCGACGGCCACGATCTCGACTCGCTCATTCCGACGCTGCAAAACATCAAGGAACTGCGCGGTCCGCAATTCCTGCACGTCGTCACGAAGAAGGGCCAGGGCTACAAGCTCGCGGAAGCCGATCCGGTGCTCTATCACGGCCCCGGCAAGTTCAATCCGGCCGAAGGCATCAAGCCCTCCACCGCGCCGTCGAAGAAGACCTACACGCAGGTCTTCGGCGAATGGCTCTGCGACGCCGCCGCGCAGGATTCGCGCGTGGTCGGCATCACGCCTGCCATGCGCGAAGGCTCGGGCATGGTCGAGTTCGAAAAGCGTTTCCCGGACCGTTACTTCGACGTCGGCATCGCCGAGCAGCACGCGGTCACGTTCGCGGGCGGTCTGGCTGCGGACGGCATGAAGCCGGTCGTCGCCATTTATTCGACGTTCCTGCAACGCGCGTACGACCAGTTGATCCACGACGTCGCGTTGCAGAATCTGCCGGTCGTTTTTGCAATCGACCGCGCGGGTCTGGTCGGCGCGGACGGCGCGACGCACGCGGGCAATTACGATCTCGCGTTCCTGCGCTGCATTCCGAACATGACGGTGATGGCCGCATCCGACGAAAACGAATGCCGCCAGATGCTCTACACGGCGCTTCAGCAGCCGAACCCGACGGCCGTGCGCTATCCGCGCGGCGCGGGCACGGGCGTCGCCACCGTCAAGCAGATGACCGCCATTCCGCTCGGCAAGGGCGAAATCCGCCGTCAGTCGTCGCAGAAAATGGGTTCGGGCAAGCGCATCGCGATTCTCGCGTTCGGCACGATGGTCGCGCCGTCGCTGGCCGCCGCCGAGGAACTGGACGCGACCGTGGCGAACATGCGTTTCGTGAAGCCCGTCGACGCGGACCTGCTGCGCGAACTGGCTGCAACGCACGACGCGCTCGTGACGGTCGAGGAAGGCACGATCATGGGCGGCGCGGGTTCCGCGTGCGTCGAGGCGCTTTTGGCAAGCGGCGTCGTGAAGCCGGTGCTGCAACTCGGCCTGCCGGACGTGTTCATCGACCACGGCGATCCTGCCAAGCTGCTCGCGAGCGTCGGGCTGGATGCGGCCGGCATTGCACACTCCATCCGCGAGCGTTTCCTGTCCGCAGTCGAAGCGGCGGGCAAGCTGACCAAGCGCGTCGCCTGACGCGGAACCGGCCACGGGCGCTCGGGGCGCGCCGTTCATCGGCAATGGCCGCAGTGTTTTGCATACGGCGCGGGCTTCGTCCCGCGCCGTATGCGTTTCACCGTTTAGCGCCGCTCGCGTGAGCGTCGGTGCAAATAGGACATAAAAATATGAATCAGATGAATCCCGCCTTCGTGATGCCGGACATTCAGAGCACGCCCGACACGCGTCAGATCGCGATTCAGCGCGTGGGCGTGAAAGGCGTGCGGCACCCGTTGTCGGTGCGCACGGAAAGCGGCGTGCAGCCGAGCGTCGGCGTGTGGAATCTCGACGTGCATTTGCCGGCTGATCAGAAGGGCACGCACATGTCGCGCTTCGTCGCGTTGCTGGAAGAGCACCGCGAGCCGCTCGATCAGGCTGCGCTTTGCACCATGCTCGCGTCGATGCTCGCGAAACTCGAAGCGCATTCGGGCCGTATCGAAGTGACGCTGCCGTACTTCGTGATGAAAACCGCGCCGGTCTCTGGCGTGCAGAGCCTGCTCGATTACGAAGCGACGTTCATCGCCGAGAAGCGCGACGGCCAAACGCGTCTGACGCTGAAAGTGCTCGTGCCGGTCACGAGCCTGTGCCCATGCTCGAAGAAGATTTCGCAGTACGGCGCGCACAATCAGCGGTCGCACGTGACGATCACGGCGGAACTGGCGGGCGAGGTCGCGGTGGAAGAGCTGGTGCGCATTGCGGAAGAAGAGGCGTCGTGCGAGTTGTGGGGGCTGCTCAAGCGCCCCGACGAGAAGTTCGTGACCGAGCGCGCGTATGAGAATCCCAAGTTCGTCGAGGACCTCGTGCGCGATATCGCGACGCGGCTGAACGCGGACGAGCGCATCGTCGCCTACGTGCTCGAAGCGGAGAACTTCGAGTCGATCCACAATCACAGCGCGTATGCGGTGATCGAGCGCGACAAACGCTAATGGCGTGACGTGATCGAGTTGAGCGAAAGCCGGTCCCAGAGACCGGTTTTTCTCTTGCGTGTCGTGGCGCGTGGGTGCCGTTCGTCTCGCCGCCATTGTCTCCGGAACGCGCCCGCCCGTAGAATGCTCTCCCGACCTTCACGAGCATACGGAGGGCATCTTGATCCTGATCGGCCAATACGATTCTCCGTTCGTGCGGCGCGTCGCCATCGCGCTGACGCTGTACGACATGGCGTTCGAGCATCGCCCGTGGTCCGTGTTCGGCGATGCCGACAAGATCGCGCCGTTCAACCCGCTGATTCGCGTGCCGACGCTCGTGCTCGATTCGGGCGACGCGCTGATCGAAAGCGCGATGATTCTCGATTATCTCGACGAACAGGCGGGTCCCGGACGCGCGCTGATCGCATCAGCGGGCGCAGCGCGGCGCGAGGCGCTGAAGGTGTGCGCGCTTGCCACAGGCCTTGCCGACAAAGCCGTCGCGCTCGTCTACGAGCGTGTGCTGCACAAGGAAAAATCGCAAGCGTGGGTGGATCGCTGTACGGGGCAGGTCGAGCGCGTACTGGACGTACTCGAAGCCGACCGCGCCGCGCGCCCGACGCCGTACTGGTTCGGCGATTCGATCGGTCATGCGGACATCGCCGTCGCGTGCGCGCTGCGCTTTGCGCGCGAAGCGCATCCGCAGCTTTTCGGGCAAACGCGCTGGCCGTCGCTGATCGGTCACGCGGACCGCTGCGAGACGCTGCCGGTGTTCAGTGCCATCGTGCAGCCGTTCAATCCGCCGAAATAGCCAGTCAGGCCCGAGCGAGCGCGGTGAGATCCCAGCGCGGCTTCACGGTGAACGCGTAGTCGCGCACGGCCTGCTCCGGCCAGCGCGCGAGCCGCAGCGCGCCCGCTAGCGCGATCATCGCGCCGTTGTCCGTGCAGAGCGACAAGTCCGGATAGTGAACGTCGAAGCGCCGCTTCTGCGCCGCCGCCGACAGCGCCTCGCGCAACTGCCGGTTTGCGCCGACGCCGCCCGCCACGACGAGCCGCTTGAGGCCCGTCTTCTTCAGCGCCGCCAGCGATTTCGCGACGAGCACGTCGACGGCGGCATCGACGAAACCGCGTGCGAGATCCGCCTTCGCCTGTTCGCAGACATTGCCGCCGGATGCGTCCAGCTTGCGGCTGTGCGTCAGCACGGCGGTTTTAAGGCCGCTGAAGCTGAAGTCGAGATCGCCGGAATGGAGCATCGGGCGCGGCAGCGCGACGGCGCCCGGCGTGCCGAATTCGGCCAGGCGCGAGACTTCCGGCCCGCCCGGATAGCCGAGCCCGAGTAGCTTCGCGGTCTTGTCGAAGGCTTCGCCGGCGGCATCGTCGAGCGTTTCGCCGAGCGTCTCGTAGACGCCCACGTCCGTGACGCGCATCAGTTGCGTATGGCCGCCCGACACCAGCAGCGCGACGAACGGAAACGGCGGCGGCGAATCGACCAAAAGCGGCGAGAGCAGATGCCCTTCCAGATGGTGAATGCCGACCGTCGGCTTGTCCCACGCCATCGCGAGCGCATTGGCGATGCTCGCGCCGACCAGCAGCGCGCCCGCGAGCCCCGGCCCTTGCGTGAACGCGATAGCGTCGATGCTTTCGCGCTCGACGCGCGCCTCCGCCATCACCTGTTCGAGGAGCGGCAGCGCGCGGCGGATGTGATCCCGCGACGCGAGTTCCGGCACCACGCCGCCGTACTCGCGATGCATGGCGATCTGCGAGTGAAGGGCGTGCGAAAGCAGGCCGCGCTCCGTGTCGTAGAGCGCGAGGCCGGTTTCGTCGCAGGAACTTTCGATGCCGAGAACGAGCATGGGGGTGACATCCATTGGGTGCATCAAAGCGAACCGAAAAGTATAGCAGCGGGCCGAACGGCGCGTTTCGCGGCGGCAGTTACAATGCGCGGCATGGAATCCTTCGATATCGCCGTCATCGGCGCGGGCGCGGCCGGCATGATGTGCGCGGCCGTCGCGGCTCAGACGGGCCGGCGCGTCGTGCTCATCGACCACGCCGAGCGTCTCGCCGAGAAAATCCGCATCTCCGGCGGTGGGCGCTGCAACTTCACGAACATCAACGCGCAGCCAGCCAATTTTCTGTCCGCGAATCCGCATTTTTGCCGTTCCGCGCTCGCCCGCTACACGCCGCGCGACTTTCTCGCTTTGCTCAAGCAGTATCGCGTGAAGTGGCACGAGAAGCACAAGGGCCAGCTCTTCTGCGATGACTCCAGCGAGACGATCATCGACGTGTTGCGCAGCGAGTGCGACGCGGGCGGCGTCGCGTGGCGGCGTCCGGTGAGCGTGCATGCGATCCGTCACGACGGCGCGCGTTTCGCGCTCGATACGACCGCCGGCGCGATAGGCGCGGCTGCGCTCGTGATCGCGACGGGCGGGCTGTCGATTCCGAAGATCGGCGCGACCGACTTCGGCTACCGCATCGCGAAGCAGTTCGGCCATAAGCTCGTCGATACGCGGCCCGCGCTGGTGCCGCTCACGTTCACCTCGGCCGACTGGGCGCCGTTCGCCGCGCTGTCGGGGCTTTCGCTGCCGGTGCGCATCAGCACGGGAAGCGGCAAGACGCGCGGCGAGTTCGACGAAGACCTGCTGCTCACGCATCGCGGGCTGTCGGGTCCGGGCGTGCTGCAAATTTCGAGCTACTGGAATCCGTCCGAGCCGATTCGCGTCGATCTGCTCCCCGACCTCGACGCCACCGAACTGCTTCTGGAAGCGAAAGCCGGATCGCGCAAACAGATCGGCAACTTCCTCTCCGAATACGTGCCTGCGCGCCTCGCGCACGCGTGGCTCGACGCGCAGCGCGTGCCCGTCGATGCCCGCCTCGCCGATCTCCCCGACCGCACGCTTAAAGGCATCGGCGCGTCGCTGTCGGGCTGGACGCTGACGCCGAGCGGCACCGAGGGCTACCGCAAGGCGGAAGTCACGCGCGGCGGCGTCGATACGCGCGAACTCTCGTCGGCCACGATGATGAGCGAACGCGTGCCGGGCCTCTTCTTCGTCGGCGAGGCGGTGAACGTCACCGGCTGGCTCGGCGGCTACAACTTCCAGTGGGCGTGGGCGTCCGGCGTGGCGGCGGGAAAGGCGGCGTCGGAATACGCGCACGGCGCCGCGAAAGTCGCCTGAGCCGTCCGCGCGGCAGGTGTTTCACCGGTCTCGAATCGCAGACCCGTTTGCTATACTCGGACGGTCATCGAAGGAGTTCGCGCGCCTTTCGCCGCGCTTCTTCGCTCTGGCTGACGCGACCCGCGGCGCGCATCGCTGCAAGCTCCAGAAGGCCCGCTTACAGTCCCGCTTGAGGAACGTCCCCAAGCGGGTTTTTGCTTTCGCAGCGCAGGAAGTCAGCCGAAATTCTTTTTGCAATTGCACCGGGTGAAAGATGAGCCTCAAGGACCAGATCAACGACGACATGAAGTCGGCCATGCGCGCGCGCGAAACCGAGCGCCTCGGCACGATTCGCCTGCTGCTCGCAGCCATCAAGCAGCGTGAAGTCGACGATCGCGTGACCCTCGACGACGCGGGCGTGACCGCCGTCATCGACAAGATGATCAAGCAGCGCAAGGACTCGGTGAGCCAGTTCCAGGCCGCAGGCCGCGACGATCTCGTTGCGAAGGAAAACGCAGAGCTCGCCGTGCTTGCCGCGTACATGCCCGAGCAGCTTTCCGCCGATGCCATCGCCGCCGAAGTGCAGGCCGCCGTCGCCGCGACGGGCGCAGCGGGCCCGCAGGACATGGGCAAGGTGATGGGCGTGCTCAAGCCGAAGCTCGCGGGCAAGGCGGACATGACCGCCGTTTCCGCGCAGGTGAAAGCGGCGCTCGCGAAGTAACCGACTCCGCGCTCGCATCCGGTGATTCCTCACGCATTTCTGCAGGATCTGCTCAACCGCGTCGATATCGTCGACGTGGTGGGCCGCTACGTCCAGTTGAAGAAGGGCGGCGCGAACTTCATGGGCCTGTGCCCGTTTCACAACGAGAAGAGCCCGTCGTTCACGGTCAGTCCGACCAAGCAGTTCTACCATTGCTTCGGCTGCGGCGCGCACGGCACGGCCATCGGCTTCCTGATGGAGCACACGGGGCTCACGTTCCCCGAAGCCGTCAAGGACCTGGCGCAAGGCGCGGGATTGACGGTGCCGCAGGAGCCGTCGAATTCGTTCCGCGGCGGCGGCTATGGCAGCGAAAGCGCGCCGAGCAAGGCGGTGAGCGTCGCGCTCACGGAAGTCATGCAGACCGCCTGCGATTTCTACCGGAAGCAGTTGCGCGCGGCGCCGGACGCCATCGCGTATCTCAAGAAGCGCGGGCTGACCGGCGAGATTGCGGCGCGCTTCGGCCTCGGCTACGCGCCGGACGGCTGGCAGAACCTGGATGCCGCGTTTCCCGATTACCGCAACGACAATCTCGTCGAAGCGGGCCTCGTGATCGTCAGCGAGAAGACCGACGCGCAAGGCCAGCCGCGCCGCTACGACCGCTTTCGCGAGCGCGTGATGTTCCCCATCCGCAACGTGAAGGGCAATGTCATCGGCTTCGGCGGGCGCGTGCTGGACGGCGGCGAGCCGAAGTATTTGAATTCCCCCGAAACGCCGCTATTTAGCAAAGGCAGCGAGCTTTACGGCCTGTTCGAAGCGCGTCTTGCGATTCGGGAATTGGGCTATGCGCTCGTCGTCGAGGGGTATATGGATGTCGTCGCGCTCGCGCAGCTCGGCTTCGCGAACGCGGTCGCCACGTTGGGCACGGCCTGCACGCCCGTCCACGTGCAGAAGCTCTTCCGTCAGACCGACACCGTGGTGTTCAGCTTCGACGGCGATTCGGCCGGCCGACGCGCCGCGCGCCGTGCGCTGGAAGCGGCGCTGCCGCACGCGGCGGACAACCGGACCATCAAGTTCCTCTTTCTGCCGAAAGAGCACGATCCGGACAGCTACGTGCGCGAGTTCGGCGCGGACGGCTTCGGCGAGCAGGTCGACCGCGCCATGCCGTTGTCGCAGTTCCTGCTGAACGAAGTGCTGAACGACAAGGAGCTGGAGCAGCCCGAAGGCCGCGCGAAGGCGCTCTTCGACGCGAAGCCGCTCCTGCAGGCGCTTCCGGCCAACGCGCTGCGGGTGCAGATCCTGCATATGCTGGCAGACCGGCTCGCGACGCCGTTCACGGAAATTGCGGCCCTCTGCGATATCGATTCCCGGGCGGCGGCCGTCGCCCGCGCGTCGGTGCCGAAGAGCGAGCGGCGTCGCGTGACGGGGCAGGAACAGCGGGCGCTGCGCAATCTGGTCATGTATCCGGGCATCGCGGCATCGCTCGATGAAGAGAGCGAACGCACGCTCGTGACCATGACCGAGCACGGCGAGCTTTTCAGCGAAGTGCTCGGCCACGTGCGCGAACTGGGCGGCGCGGCGGAATTTCAAATGTTGTCGGACGTTTTGAGAAATGCAGCAAATGCGCCGACCTACGAGGATATCTTCCAGGAAATTCTCGCCTATGATGAAAACGTGCGGGATTTGCTGTTACGCGACCCGTCCGACGAAGACGCCGCGCAACGCGTCGACGAGCAGAAGCGCTTGCTGACCGAAGAGTTGCTCGCCACAGTCGTCAAGCTGCGGCACGACAGTTATCGCGCGCGGCTCGATCAACTGGCGCGGCAGGCGAGCCTCTCGGCGGAGGAGGTGGCGGAGTTCTCGGATCTGTCGGCGAAAGTCGCGCAAATCAAGGCGGGACGGGCCGCAAGCCCGGATCGGGAAAAGTGAACTGCTATAATAAAAAGTTGAAAATTCGTTGCTTTTTTTCAACGATTTGTACGAATTCGCTGGCTAGCGCAGTCTGAGCGGCGAGACGTACGGAAGCTTTGAGGGAATTTGCGAGAGTTGCAAGGGCGCTGGCTGAATCGGCTGTCGCGGCGCGCGCAAGGGCGGTTTCGCCTCGAGCGGGGCGCGACACATAGAACAGGCGGATAAGCACGCCGACGAACAGACGGGCGCAAGGGAAGCGGCTGCTATTGCGGGTAGGAGCGATTCGCGTTCGAGCGCATCGCTCGGACCGCGGTAGCGCCCCGGGCAGGGCACGCAGCCAGGCAGGTCGAGGCACGTGCGCATTGGGTATTCACGGTTCCATCGGTTGCCGTCCGGCAGCCGCGAGTCGAGACTAGAGCCTGTATGGCGAACTCCATGACGAAAAAGCTGAACGATGTACCCGTCGAAGACGACGCACCGCAAACTGCAGAGCCGGCCGCCGCACCCGCGGCGAAGGTCGAAAAGGCCAAGGCACGCGACCGCCGCGCCAAGGAGAAGGCGCTTCTGAAAGACGCGTTCGCGTCGAGCGCGCCCGGCACGGTCGAAGAACTGGAGGAGCGCCGTTCGAAACTGCGCGCGCTCATCAAGCTCGGCAAGGAGCGCGGGTTCCTCACGTACGCCGAAATCAACGATCACCTTCCGGACAACTTCACGGAAACCGAGGCGATCGAAGGCATCATCAGCACGTTCAACGACATGGGCGTGGCGGTGTACGAGCAGGCGCCCGACGCCGAGACGCTGCTTCTGAACGACAACGCGCCGAACGCCTCGGCCGACGACGAGGTCGAGGAAGAAGCCGAAGTCGCGCTCTCCACGGTCGATTCCGAGTTCGGCCGCACGACCGACCCGGTGCGCATGTACATGCGCGAAATGGGCACGGTCGAGCTGCTGACGCGCGAAGGCGAAATCGAGATCGCGAAGCGTATCGAGGACGGCCTCAAGCACATGGTCATGGCGATTTCCGCCTGCCCGACGACCATCGCGGACATTCTCGCGATGGCCGAACGCGTGCAGAACGAGGAAACGCGCGTCGACGAACTCGTCGATGGCCTGATCGATCCGAACGCGGAAGACACCGACGGCTTTTCCGAACAGGAAGCCGAGGCGATCGAGTCCGAGGAAGAGGAAGCCGACGAGGAAAGCGACGAAGAAGAGGACGACGATGACGGCGCCGCGCAGGCGAGCGCCAACGCCGCCCAACTGGAAGCGCTGAAGCGCCAGTCGCTCGAAAAGTTCTCGCTCATCAGCGAGTGGTTCGACAAGATGCGCCGCGCGTACGAGAAGGAAGGCTACAAGTCGAAGGCGTACCTGAAGGCGCAGGAAGCCATTCAAACCGAACTCATGTCGATCCGCTTCACGGCGCGCACCGTCGAGCGCCTGTGCGACACGCTGCGCGCCCAGGTCGATGAAGTGCGCCAGGTCGAGCGGCAGATCCTGCATACGGTCGTGGACAAGTGCGGCATGCCGCGCGCCGAGTTCATCGCCCGCTTTCCGGGCAATGAGACGGACCTCGACTGGGCCGACAAGGTCGTCGCGGAAGGGCACGATTACAGCGCGGTGCTGGAGCGCAATATCCCGGCGATTCGCGAACAGCAGCAGCGTCTGCTCGATTTGCAGGCGCGCGTGGTGTTGCCGCTGAAGGACCTGAAGGAAACCAATCGCCAGATGGCGGCGGGAGAACTGAAGGCGCGTCAGGCGAAGCGCGAAATGACGGAGGCCAATCTGCGCCTCGTGATTTCGATTGCGAAGAAATACACGAACCGCGGACTGCAATTCCTCGATCTGATTCAGGAAGGCAATATCGGCCTGATGAAGGCGGTGGACAAGTTCGAATATCGTCGTGGCTACAAGTTCTCGACTTACGCGACGTGGTGGATTCGCCAGGCCATTACGCGGTCGATTGCGGATCAGGCACGCACCATTCGTATTCCGGTTCACATGATCGAGACGATCAACAAGATGAACCGTATCTCGCGGCAGATTTTGCAGGAGACCGGATTGGAACCGGATCCGGCGACGCTTGCCGAGAAGATGGAAATGCCCGAGGACAAGATCCGCAAGATCATGAAGATCGCGAAGGAGCCGATCTCCATGGAAACGCCGATCGGCGACGACGACGACTCGCATCTTGGCGACTTCATCGAGGATACGAACACGGTGGCGCCTTCCGACGCTGCGCTGCATGCGAGCATGCGGGACGTGGTGAAGGACGTGCTCGACTCGCTGACGCCGCGTGAGGCGAAGGTGCTGCGGATGCGCTTCGGCATCGAGATGAGCACGGATCACACGCTGGAGGAAGTGGGCAAGCAGTTCGACGTGACGCGTGAGCGCATTCGCCAGATCGAGGCGAAGGCGCTGCGCAAACTGCGTCACCCGAGCCGGTCGGACAAGTTGAAGTCGTTCCTCGAGGGTAATTGATGCGTGTCTCGGGCTTGTATTGAGAGACGTTGTAAGGCAAACTCGCAGACCTTCGAGAGTCGCCTTTGGCATCCTTCTGAAGCATCAGAAAGCGCCGCACGGCGCTTTCTTTTTGCCCTCCGTTTTCGAGAGGGGCCGGAAGCTTAACTGGTATAAGCTGTCGACTCATAATCGACCGACAGTGGGTTCGAGTCCCACCCGGCCCACCAGCAGTTACTTCAAACTATCAAAGGGTTAGCGGGGTTTTGGTCCCCGGCGGGTGGCCTTCAGGGACACTCTGGGGACAATTCGGGGACACTGGTGGGTTACATGACCCACTGGGCGTTCTTAACCTCGCCTTACTCACTCGCCGCCTACTAGCGGTTTTGTGCCCTCCGTTGAGTGGCGACCGCATTGACACCCCCAGGAGCCCTATCGCCTAAGAGGGCGACGCTATCCCTTCGCGGGGGAGGCCGGCTCGCTGAGAATCAACCCATAATCTCCCCGCAGTTCGCGGTCAACTAGATGAAACCGGTCCAACCCAAGACCAACCCAATGTGTTTCCTCAATGTGCTCCAGTACTATCATTTGGAAGCCCCCATACTCATCCATTTCCTTCACGAATTGGTCAAGTTCGCGAAGCACTACGTCTAGGCTCACGATATCGTCGGTGAGCTTTCCGTCGGTCCAGTACGGCGTGCTGGGCTGATCCAGCACTAGGAAAGATGGCACCCACGGGACGCGTCGCAGTTTAGCGATCTCGTGCAGTGCCAAGAAATATGCGACGTGCAAGTAGAGATAGTTAGACGCACTTCCAATGTCCGGCATCTTCTCGGCTCGCGACAGATCCGGTGCGTACAGCGTTATCAACCGCTCTCGTTCGGCGAAATGCGCTGAAAAGCCCTCGTAGCCCTTCAACTTTAGCCGGGTTAACCTGGCGTTAATGCGCCGGTTTAGCTCTTCTTTGGTGTGGGCAGTCTTCTGGCGGTCTGCCTCGACTGTTGATTGCAGTTCGCGGATTGGACCATCAAGCTCTTCGTCCATGGCTGGCCGTTGGAGGTCATCGCGTCCGGCATAAAGTTCAAGCTTCGCTTCCAGCCGCCCAAGATACTTGTGGTAGGCCTGTGAGCTGAGGGGTATCGCTGCACTTTCCTGTAGAGCCGCTTGCCTAGTACGCAGGTCGCCGATGCGCTTCTCGTTTTCGTCAATTAACGTTTGTACCTCCTTCAGAAATGGGAAGGAGTCTCGGCTGCGGATGGCTTGTTCGATCTCGTCCAGTTCGGTCCTCAGGCGCGACACTACCTGATGGGCCACGAATGAGGGAAAGACTTGCTGCGGGCCATCATCGAATAGAGTGGTCGGTTTCAGCGCATCGGCCATCTCCCGCAGCGCTTTCTTATGGTGGTCTCCGCTTTCAGCAAAAGCAACGAGACGGCGGTTCTTGGCGCGAAGCTCGAAAATCTCAGCCTCGATTCGGTCGGCCTCCTTGAGCTGTGCCGGCAGGATGTCAGCTAGTTCTAAGGCTTGCCGTAATGAAGTCACCTGTTCCGCAGGCTCATCGGGGAAACTGTCAACTAGCCCGAAAGTCGCGGCTTCTCGGCCGAGTTCGGCGAGCTCGTCGGAGAAGGCGTGAGTCGCCTTGTCATACACCGCGTGCTTTCTCGCCTGCGCGGCCTTCTTGCGCTCCAGGTCAGCCAGCTGACTGCGCGCCAATGCCGTCTTGACATTCTCAGCACCGATGGCCATGCGAAACGTTCGTTCTATCCCTTCTTGATAGCGTCCGTCACCAGGACGGATGTACAGATAGTCAGGAGCGATGATGGTAGTCTGATCCTGATAGCAATGCGCCAGAAAATTCCGAAACGACACTTTCTGATTCGCCTGAATGAACTTGCCACCGAAGGGAACTTTCAGTTCGGGGTCGATCCCGAAAGCGTTGTTGAGGATTCGCTTCAAATTGAAGATGCGGACATTGAATGACGGCCGCTCCGGTATGATCCCGTCCTCGCCGAAGTATGCGCGATCGCTTTCCTGCTGAGCCTCAGACGGGCGTGCAATCACCAGCCCTTTGCCGTCGATGCTTAGCCTGATGCCATACCAGTCCACCTTTGAATCAATATTGGTCTTGGATATGCCCTTGGTCTCACTGGCCAGCAGGCAATAATCGATGATAAATAAGATGGACGATTTGCCTTTGCCGGCATCGCCGGTAATGACGTTGACGCGGTTTTGTTTAAATTCGAGATCCCTGAGTTGCCCGTCTTTTTGCCACAGGAGAATGTTGGTTATCTGAATGTTGCTCACAGCGCGATCCGAAGGGTTTGATAGAGATCGATGACTGGTTCACGCAGGAGCGTGGCGAGATGCGGACCGGCGCGCATTATGTCGCTAGCCGTCTTACCCATGCGTGCTGGCCTATTGTCGTCGAAAAATACTTCCATCAGCATAACGTCACCGCCCACCAGTTGGGTCATGCCCATTTCGCAGGCAAGCACGATTGTGTTCAGTGAGGTCAAGAACAGATCGCTGAAGCGCGCGCTGACCGTCGTGAAAGCTTCCGGCCGCGACAAGATCAGATCCTTGCAGCTTACGACGACGCTTCGTCGGTCTTTGAGTATCTTTCGAATGTTGCCGTCGAATAGCAGAGGCAAGATCAGGAAGGCTTTGGATAGTGGAAGTCGCGACTCCGGCGCGTGCTGCAGGGCCGTCTGCAGAGCGACGCTACCAAGCAGTTCGTTGGTAGTCAGGGCATTCATGACTTGAATCTCGTTTCCCAATCTTTTGCCCAGCCGATTCTCGGCTGATCCGACAGGCTGATGAATTTGCCACGACTCATCGCTATGGGGAGCGATTGCTGGTTGGCAGTCAGCGACTCCCTGATAGTTTGTTTGTAGCAGGTAAAAGCCGCTTTGCGTTGCGCAGCCTCGTCAGCGTGCGTCTCGCTGTGGGCATCGCGATGGATCTCTGTCCAAGCGCTGTGCGCACTGTTTTCCAGCCGGACGTTCTCGGTGTGCCCAAAGAGCCCCCGCGCTCGCAGTTCCTCAATGAAGTCTTCGGTCACCTTCATCTCAATGCCTCGATCGATGATCTCGTCGCAGGTCACATCCAATTCGGCAAGCTGCGCCTGGTACCTGCTTCTGAGGAAGGATAGGTCTTGAGGGCGGCGATAAGCATAATATCGATCTACAAACTCCTCAAAGTTTGCTCTGTCAGATCTCGCGGCCGCTACAATGAGCGCGAGTCCTATCCTATTGCGAAAATCGTCGAAGGAAACGTTGATCTTCTTGTTGGCACAGATGGTCTTAAACTTGTATTCCTTGAACGCTCCGATTAGTTGATGCCGGGTCGCAGAGAGTTGAGTGGGCGGCACTGACAGGTACGTCAGAAGCACGTCGATTCGCGCAAGGATCGCATTGTCGTCCGCATGAAACTCAAAGCGCTCAAAAAGAAAGCGCAACTGTGCGTCAGATGCCCGGGCCAATGCGCTAACGTGGCCCGCGATCGGATTGGGCGATGCACCGGTGGCTTTCTTGGCGTCGGTAGCGGCGATGTCATCGTGCGTCTCACGGACATGCGCGATGATAGCCTTGATGTCTTTCTCAGGTGCTTTGAGGAGGCTGACGAGTTTCTGGCTGTTTAGCGCCTTGTTTGTATGAAGCCGAAAAGCCACCTCGCGGTCTTGTGGCAATTCAGGGAACGCCTTAAGCCAGTTGGCGAGCGTTTTCCAAAGGTCACAATCCCGGTCCGTAATGTTGCCGCCGCACAAGCTATGCTTGACCTGATACAGGAGAACTTCACTGGTTATTGTCTCGAGGTGGATGTCGTCAAAGACTTCAAGCCCGAGTGATTCGCCAGGTCGGAGTTCCAAGAGTTTTTCTATGAACACTAGGTCTTGAAATTCGAAGCCCAGTGATGTCTTGTCCGCTGAAACTGCTTCTAATTGGCCCATAGTCGTTATATCGATGTACGGCGATTTTTCTGGCGGCGCCTAGCTGGGAAATGCAGGCACCGTATCGCGCGCTCGATGATAACGTCCGGATCGATCCGTGGCTATGCCCGACGTTAACCGATGCGGCTATCGGGTTCGCCGTAAGCCGGCAAGATTGCGCTTCACGATCTGAGCAACAGGACCGAATAACTTACATGCGAGAATCGCAACTGACGTTTCCTGCAGGTCGCCAACCAAATCCCGGTATTTACCGCGCCCTCCCCGTTGCTCATCCGATGCCGGAACGCCTTGTCTCGCCTGCTGTCCCCGTTGTGCGTGGCACCCAACCCGCCTACATCCAGATACCGCTAACACAGCGTTGCGGTCCGTGACGGGGCCGAGGCGTGTGTCAGCGCATTCTCCAGCCGCGCCATCTCGAGATCGTTCTGGCTGCCGTCGATCCACTTCGCGTAGGTGCGCAGGAACATCTCGACCGTATGGCCGAGCTGGCGCGCGCAGAAGGCGGGCGTCATGCCGGCCATGAGCATGCTGGTGGCGTAGGAGTGGCGCATGTTGTACGGGCGACGGTAGCGGATCCCTAGACGTTTGAGGATTCGGGACCAGTACACGCGGGTGAACGCCTCCTCGCTGTGCCACGGCTTGCTCGTGCGCGGGTCCTGGAATACGCGGCCACCGGCCACCTGCGTGAAGGCACGCTGGCGCTGCAAAGCGGCGTACGCGCGGCTGTTCAGGCGCACGAGCCGCGCCTCCGCGGTCTTGGTGCGGTTCTTCTCTTCGCCTGCCACCAGGACGCGCTCGATGGCGATCGTGTTGTCCTTGAAATCGACAAAACGCCATTCCAGCCCGTTGATCTCCGACGTGCGCAGCCCCGACCAGAACCACAGCTCGATGTAGTTGTGGATCTGTGCATCGACCTTGGCCGCTTCGGCGATGATCGCTTCCGACTCCTCGCGCGAGAACGGATCGGTCGGCTGTCGTTGGTGCTTGGCGCGTGAGACGCTTTCGGCGATGTTGGTCGGCATCAGCTGATCGGCAACGGCGACACCCAGCGCCAGTCGCAGCACCGACACGTAGTTGTTGATGGTCTTGCCGGAAAGTTCCCGGCGGCTGGCGATGGCTGTCAGGATGTGTGAAAGCTTGAGCGCGGCGAGCGGCAGGCTACCCATCTTCCGAGCTCGGTTGTCGCAGGACGCGCGACACCAGAACTTGACGGCGGCGTCGTAGCCGATGCGGGTGGAGGTTTCGATGCGCGTCATGTCGAGCCATTGCGTGAGCCATGCTTCGACGGTGGGCGCGGCGCTCGCGTGCTCCTGTACTTTGCGCTTGGTGGACGCTTCGCCGGGCTCCTCCGACGGCGGCTGCGCGCTCGCGGCTCTCGTGGATCGTCTCACCGGTGGTTCGACCGGCGGCTCAACGGCCGGCGTGTGCGACGCTGCCCCTCGCTTGACCGACGTGGCGCCTTGCGGAAAGTACTCCATCATGTCGAAGGTGCCCGCCTTGATGCGCGCGCTGACTTCGGCCATGAGCCGGTTGGCGTACTTGATGTTGGCTGGCGTCGGCAGCACCGCCGCGCCGTCGATCATCAGCGTGGTCCGATAGCGCACGCCCCCTGCAGTGAAGCTCAGGCGAATCGAGGCTTCGCGAACTTCTACGCCCCCTGTTGTTCTACCCATCTCTGATATCCCGTCAATGAAATAAAAATGTGGCCGTCCGGCGCCCGGCGATACTCACGTCCGTCGAGCCACCGGCCTTGCTCGATCTTGCGGCGAATCGCTTTCTCCGAAAGACCCGTGAGGGAGGCAGCCAGCGCCACCGTCACGTAGTTGCTACCCGGCGGCGGGTTCGCGACTGGCTTTTCCAACGGCCTACCCATGGTGAGTGATCCTTATCGTCAAGATCGTGTGCGAGCGCGGTTCGGTCTGCGCGGCCGGCCCCTGGCCGTCCGTCCCCGTGTGGGTGAGCGGCAGGCGCACTGTAGCGTCGTGTCGCGGGAACAGCCACTCAGGAGCGTGCGTGGAACACAAGTGTCGCGTTTAGTCGGCACGCTCCGCGAGGCATCCTAAATTGGCTTGACTGCTTCGCACTAAATCGGCACCGACCGGCGTCGCGTTCACCTACCGCCTCGGCTTAAGGCGCGCCCTCGAGCCGCGCGTTGCAGGTAGCCGTTGCCCGCCGCGAGATGCTCGAGATCCCGCTTAACCTTGCGCAAACTGCGCCAGTCGGAGCTGGTCATCGAGATGATGATGAAGTCACCCGTGCTCGGGTGACGCACGCGCACATGATGGTCGGTGCGGGTCACGTCCAGCCCGGGATAGCGCCCGAGCAGCTTGCGCACGTTCTTGTCATGGATGATGCACTTCATCGGTCCTTCCTTTGATGTGAGACTTTCGCAGTCCTTAGTGAAATACACGCAAACCGGAGCGTGGGGCGGCACGCTTCAGTCTGGGTCCGTACCGCGCTGCGCTTTCGCGATCATCTCGGCATTGATCTGCGCTGCCATTTCCTGCAGCTCGTCGCGTTGTGTCGCGTCCGCGAGCGTGTCGATCAGCTTTGAGGCGGCGAGCAATGCGGCCTGATCCTTCGCCTTATTCAGGCGCTCGGCGACCTGCGCATACGTCAGCCCGAGTGGCGGCGCCTCGGACTTTGTGCGTGCGTTGCGCGAGGATCTCGCTGTACGCGATTCGTCGTCCGCGGCGCCTGGCGCGTCCAGCGCCGGGGCGGCGGAGGTCGCCGCCTCGCGAATCGTTGCGTTCATCGCGCCGATCGCCGTCGCCGCGTCGTCAACTGATGGCCCGTGAGAGAAGCGCTGCGCATCCCTGGCATCATCACGTGCCAGCACCGCGCGCGCGTCGGTGGACATCGGCAGGCGCTTGCACAGCCGCCGGATCACGCGCACCTTGGCCATCTCGAGCGGCCACCGCTTCCACGGTGCCTCTTCGGCATGCGCCTGACTGAGCGCGCTGAACATCTCGACCTCGAACCACGGCATCGGCTCGAAATAGCGTCCGCCATCCCGCGTGCGCGCATATGCGTAGACCAGCAGCGGGGCGGCCTCGGGTTGCTGAAAGTCGGGGTGATGCCGGAAGTGCTCGCCGTTCTCATCCACCACGTAGTCGAAGCGATCGGCGCGCGTTACGACGTGCGCGCCCAAGTCGGTCAGCTCCCCCGATTGGCGCACGAGTTTCACCAGCCCCCACACCATTGGTTGCCAACTCGCGATGTAGCTATGGGTCTCCCGATAGCGGTACGCGACGATGGCGCCTTCGCGACCATCGGGCAACAGACCGTCTGAGGCGCACTCCATCGTCGCGCGCAGCAGCGAGCGGGGGGAGGCTTTCGCGAGGTCGTCGTTGGATTGGACCGCTGTCATCACGACGCGGCAGAAGGTATCCAGATCGATATGGCGGGGCAAAGCGGTGCGCAGTTGCTCGCGTTGCGCGGGCGAGTCCAGATCGCGGCGAAAGGTGGCGATGCGCATGCTCGTCTCATCGGTGCGGGGATCAGTCACGATCGACTCCTTGTGCATCGCTTGAGTGCAGCGCCCATTTCGGCAGGCGCAGCAGCTGAATCGTCTCGGGGTAGCCCGGCCAGCGCCGCGCGCGCAGTGCCTGCGCATACACTTTTGCCGCCGCGCGCACCAGACGCCGGCCCTCGTCGAGCCCGTCGCTGTCGATCTCGTAGCAACCGCAGCCGAAGGGCGGCTCTGTCTCGACCGCGATCCAGGCGAAGAAGGGCGGCGACGCATGTTCTGCGTGCTGGACGGCATTGCGATAGTGCGCGGCCTGCGCGTGGTAGCGGAAGTTCGCCACCGAGCGGGCGAAGGCGCTGGGCGCCGCATCGGCGGTGGTCTTGAGATCGACGATGCCGAGGTCGGCGCGTAGTACGTCCAGTCGCGCCTTGCAGGGGATGTCGAACGCCTCGTCCTGCCAGAAGATGGACACCTCGGTGGCGATGTTCTCGAGGAGCATGCGCGCGCCGGCATGGGCATAGACCGCATCGCGCACGCGCTGGGCGCGATCGAACTCTTCCTGCCTCAACGGCACGCGGCCCTGCAGGTTCGCTTCGAACTCCGTCCAGACGGCCTTGTCGGCATTCGAGCGACGCTCGCACGACGGCGTGATCGCGACCGGCGGCGGGCGATGCGGCTCGAGCACCAGCGCATGGACGACGGTGCCGAGCGCCATCGCCGCGGTTTGCGTGCCTGGCGTCGTGCGCCAGAGGCGATAATGGGCAGGTGAACGAAGCAACCTCGATATGCCCGAGGCGCTCAAGGCTTCACGCGCGTGATAGTCGATGGCGGGCAACGCATCGAGGCGGCGGGTGGTGTCGCATGTCGGCGCCGTGCCGCCTTGATTCTCAGACGAAGTCACTCCGTCGCTGACAGCGATGGATTGATTCAATACGCTCAATTCCGGCATGACGTCATTCGGTTAATTGAATGCGGCCGCATAAGCTGTGCTCTCTTTGAAACGCGCCATTTCAAAAGCGGGTCCATGCTCTCGCGCGTAAGGTAATGCGCGCCGTGGAAATGAAGATAGGCAAGCCGTAAAGCGATTTCAAGTAGACAGGAATTAGTTTGCAGAAAATAGTACCTGTCGAACATGCTCGACACTTGATTTTTACGGATTAAAAGAAGCGTATAAAAATCAATGAGTAAGCGCGCTAGAAAAGACAAGAATTTAAGAAAGCGGTGCGATGTTCGACAGTATGTTCGACACCCTAGGATATGTACCTATCAAAAAAAAGATTTGACGCACGGATTTACGCAGTCCTATCTTTAGGTGGACTTTCACGGGTTAGGACTAAAGGCGTTTTGAAATGGCTGACACCAGAAGAGCGGTGAGAGCGAGAGCGGCGCGGGTGATCGGAGTGAACGGCAAACGTTATCCGGCATCGTACGCAGAGAACCGCGAAGCCATACGTCAAGCCATCGAAGCCAATCCCACGGCGACCAACGCGGAAATAACCCGGCGTTTTAATTCATCTCGCGATACGGTCATCGAAGTGCGGCGCGCGCTGGCTGAAGCACCGAAAGCTCGGCACGAGGAATTCGCTTATGTGCCGCTCGCGCGCGTCATCGGGTGGATCACGGCGACATCGATGCGCTTGGGCGCAGCATCGCGACAATCGGCCTGTTGCATCCGATCGTCGTGACACTCGAACTCGAACTCATCGCCGGAGAACGGCGCTTGATGGCGTGTGTGCGTCTGCAATGGGAGCGCGTGCCTGCGCGTCTGGTGGATCTTCAGTCGATCGTCTTGGGCGAGTACGCGGAGAACGAGTTGAGGAAGGACTTCACCGTATCGGAGCGCCCGTTCACTTATGCCGACTTGGAAGGACTCGCACAGGCGATCGCGCGCCGTTCGTCGCCGACGTACGAGACGCTGTTCGTCAAGATCTGCGAGGTCGTCTCGGCAACGAGCGTTGTGGAAGTGCAAGCCATTGTCTGGTGAAGCACCTCGCAATTCAAGCACCTCACGGTAGGACATCATGCGTCTGACTGACAGCCCGCCGCCGGTGACGGTCCCGTTCGCGCAAAACGGCAGCCGCAACGGCATTCCCGTGCCGTCGCAGGTCAGCGTCACGAAAGGCGCGGCCTCGTTCACCGACGGCTTCCCGCCACTGACGATGACCAGTCCGCTCAAGGGCGGCATTCCCCCACTCGGCCAGGACATGAACGGCATCCTGTTCGTGCTCTCGCAGATCGCGCGCTGGCTGATGGCGGGTGGCTCGCTCGCCTACGACGCGACGAAATGGCGACTGGAACTTGTCCACGGGTCCAGGTGCGATCCTCAACCGGCCGAACCTGGCGAAGGTCGCCACAAGCGGACAATACAGCGATCTGGCCGGCGCGCCACCGGCACCCGTCAATGCCGACTGGACCGCCGCATCGGGGCTCGCGCAGATTCTCCATCGCCCCGATCTCGCCCCGTAACGACCAGCGGTCAGTACAGCGACCTGTCCGGCACGCGGACGATTCCGGCGGCGCAGGTCAATGCTGACTGGAACGCGGCCAGCGGGCCGGCCCAGATTCTGAACCGACCGAACTCGGCCAACGTGGCGACGACGGGGGACTACGCCGACCTCACGGGCGAGCCGGTCATCGCGACGCCACCGCAGTTCGACGACAGCAGCGCTGCGGCGAGGTCGGCGTTCGTGCAGCGTGCGCTCGGCAGCTTCTCGGGGCACGTGACCTGCAGCGAGAACGCGACGCTCGACGCGAGCCACGGGGGCATGGCCATTCAATGGGCCGGCGCCGATGGCGGCACGCTCACGCTCGCGCGCACCGCGACGCTGCCGCTGAACGCAGTCGCGTTTCTGATCTACCACCACGGCGCGCGTGTCCTCAACTTGCTAGCACAAGGCGGCGACTTCACTGGATGGGCGGTCCGAACGACGTGCCGGTCGTCGTCTTGCAGCCGGGCGACTTCGCGTTGTGCCTGTCCCGCGTGAACGGCGAATACGATGTGCTGGCGACGCGCCTGCCGGTCAATGCGGACTGGAACGCCACCTCGGGCGCGTCGCAGATTCTGAGCAAACCGGATCTCGCGACGGTGGCGACCTCAGGCCGCTACGCGGACCTGTCGGGCACGCCGACGATTCCCGCTGCTCAGGTGAACAGTGACTGGAACGCCACCTCGGGGGTGGCGCAAATCCTCAACAAGCCTAGCTCGCTCGGCGGCTCGGCCTCGGGTTTGCACATCGAGCTGGGCTATCAGCCGAATGACCGCGGCATTGACTGCGGCGATCACTACCAGCTCGACTTCGGCATGGCGACGAGCACCTTCGGTGGGTTCCAGTTCACCCTCAACAGCGACAACTCAATCTCCGTGCCGACCGGCATGTATCCGGTGACTGCCGATGCCGAAATCAGTGCGTCGCCCGAGGATGTCTGGCAGATCCCGGCGCAAATGACGTTCTCGGTGTGCGTCGGCTACGGGTATCCAGGCGTGTACCAGCAGGCGGTGCGGCGCTTCCCCGATGCGTCGCTGGGCACGCTGCAGAAGGTCAGCACACTCGGCTCGCTCGCCCTCGCTGGGCCGATTGCCATTTCGGCAGGCGACCACGTGTGGGCGGGCTTCAGCAAGGTCGTCGGCCCGAACACGCAAACGACGCTAATGATCCACGGGCGCTCGTCGCTCACCAAGGTCGCGTAGGGCAGCGGGCATGCGCCGGCTCGTGCAGGTGTGCGTGCTCGGCGCGCTGCTCGGGTCGCTCGGGCTGGGCCGTGCACCTTCGTCTATGTCGAAGGCGACCATAACGCGGTGAGCGATGTCGGCGGACACGGTGGTGGCGTGACATTGCCAGCCCGCACCGAATCATCGAATGCTGTGCCTCGGCGCTTGCCTCGCCACTGCGGCGAGGTAAGGCCGCGTCCCCGGTGCAATGCGAAGCGCGAGGGTTTCGTGGCGAACGTCAATAAGAGATCGAATAGTGACGATGCGCTTATGCCACGCTGACCAATTTAGGAGAAATCGTATATCTGTATTGGGGTCGGACTGGTAATTTTGCAGCCACTTTTCATGGCGAGCTTGCAATGCCGGTCACCCGTCGGAACCCTACGCATTCTATATGCGTGCATAAGAGCACGAGGCCCAATTGCGCGTGCCGTCTCGCTCGTCTTGCGTGAAGCGAGTCGCATGGACCCGCGCCTTCTCGATACCTATCTCAGCGAACTGCGCTTCATGCAAGCGCTGGGGGACGAGTTCGCCAGCGATCATCCCAAGATCGCCGCGCGACTCGGCATGGTCGCGGGAAGCATCGCCGATCCCTACGTGAATCGGCTGCTACAAACATCTGCGTTCGTCAACGCGCGTATGCAGATGCGGTTCGACGACGAGTTCCCGCTGATCACGCAGGCGCTGCTGTCGTCGGTCTATCCCAACTACCTGTCGCCCACGCCTTCCATTGCCGTTGCGCGACTGTATCCCGGCGGCAAAGCGGCGGGCTTCATCTCGGGGCACACGATTCCACGCGGCGTGGAACTCACGTCGGTGCGCTTGACCGCTACGACGAGCTTAACCCTGGCGAGGGCTTGCGCAGCCTGTTGCGCCTCTATCTATCGGCCGATATGCCTGCGTTGCGGCGGCAGGTGGACAGTCTGACTTCGGCGACGCTCGCGCCGGTCAATTGCGTCGTGCCTCCTGCGACGCCTCCGATGGTGCGCGCCCTCGAATGTGCCGTGACCTTCGATGAGGACGACTTCGATGGCGCAAGCCCCTACGCGCTGGGGCTTGTCCTGGAGCATTACCTCGCACGGCACGCTTCAAGACACTCTTACACCAAGACGCTGCTGCTTTCGAAGCAGCGCGGGCGCATTGCCGAATGGGCGCCTCGGCCGGGCAGCCGCAGCACCGCGTGATCCGCAGGCAAGCACGCAAATCGAATCCCACGCGGCCTCTGCCGTGACTCAATCAAAAGAACCAGGGAGAAGTAACTGATGTTCTACCCGCTGCAAAGCCGCACGCTGAAGATCGAGTGTGACGCGCTGCCCACCTGGGGCGGCAACGAGATCCTCATCCCTCAGCGAGTGCGGGGCGTCGAAGCGCTCGGCGAGCTCTTCAAATATGAGGTGGACTTCGCGTCCGTCGATAGTCCGACGTTCCGCATCTGGGACGCGCGCAAGCTGCTCAAGCCGGACGATTTGATTGGTAAAACGATCGCCATCCAAATCGAATTCGAGGGCAAGGGAACGTTCATTCCCGGGCTACCCGGCGATCTCGGCGCGGGCAACGTCGGCGCGGGCGTGCGCACGATCAACGGCATCATCACCGAAGTGCAGCAGACGGGCAGCGATGACAGGCGCGTCTATTACCGGTTCACGGTAAGACCGTGGCTATGGCTCGCCACGCAAAATCGAGATAGCCGGGTGTTCCAGGACATGAGCGTCTTGGAAATAACCGAGAGCGTTCTGAAGAGCGGAAACTATAAGTTCCCGTGGAAGACGCGCTTGGCTGCGGTCGCGCTGAACAACAACGTCTTTCCGAAGCGCGACTTCATCCGGCAGTTCTGGCAGAGCGACTACGAATTTCTACAGCAGCTCTGGACCGAGTGGGGCATCTACTACCACTTCGACGGCATGACGCTGGTGCTGTGCGATTCGCCCGGCTCGCACAAGAAGCACGGCAACGCGTACGACACGGTACTGTATCACGCGCCCGAAGATAAACGTATTGACGAAGAGCACATCCACAGCCTCAAGGTGCTGCGTCAGATCACGCCGGGCGACGTGACGGTCAACGACTACGACTATTCTCATCGAGATTGCCGTGGTTGTCATCGTGTACTCACTGGATCACACTCGAACCGATGACATGAACGACCGAAGCAGCGCAATTAGGAACGCGTACGCTTCGGCCCACAGCGCCCGAAGGCATTGCGGGCCTGGCAACAATCGGCGCAACGGCTTCGATCAGGCTCGCGCTGGCATGCCGTGCTTCGGCGCGAACAGGATGCGGGTGATCGAAGCGTAATCGCGTCGTCGTCGCCTTCTGGTCGTATCACAGGATGACACTCGCAACGCGCCGCAGCGTATTCACGTCCAGCGCTGAACAAGAATCACCGCGGATGATTCCGCACAAAATCCCGATAAGACGAATAAGCCGGCTTCTGCGAATGCCCGTCACCGCGAATCATCCCATACGCGCCTTCCGCATCGTCATAGAGCTCGTACGCCTGAATCGACTGGATGTTGTACTTGGACGCCACATTCACATACTGGGACATCATGTCGCCGCCCGTGAGATACCTTGCGATCTGCAACAGCGATCCCAGGCTCGGGCGCACGCCGAATTCGTTGATCCAGATCGGCTTGCCCATTTGATGCAGCACCGCCAACACGTCGTGACAGCCGGTACCGCCGCAGGCGTGCGTGATGTCGCCTTCGTTCGAGTACCAGTGCCATGCCGTGATGTCCCAGTTCACGGTCGGATGGCCCCACGAGCCGTCAGGCTGCGAACCGTCGCCCAGCATCTGGTAGAACGCATAGTGCAGCCACGTGCCGCCCAGAACGATCTTCCCTTCGGTGTCCTCCGATCTCACACCCGCAATCAAGCCGCGAATGATGCCTCGGGCAATTTCGTAGCGGTGATTGTCGTAATGTTGCCAATAGACGCCGTCGACATTTCCGTTGAGCGTGCGCGCCTCCAGTTCGTTGCCGACTTCGTAGTACTTGTAGTGGTACGCGCTCGCGGTCTGTTTGCCGAGTCTATAACCCGCGTTATAAGCATCTTGCTCGTTGCTATAGCCAAGACCCAGCAGCATGACGGGATAGACGGTCACGCCGCCGTCTGCCATGGTTCGTGCAATGCCCGCGAGCTTGTTCGCCGAAGCCTGGTTGTAGACCTCGTTCCGGTAGATCGTCGCGCCGAGGTCGCGGAGTTGCGAGAGCTGCGTCTCAGGGCTGGAGATGTCGTATGCGCCGCCGCTGTTGTTATGGCCGTTCATGCCATAGAAGATCGAGCCGTTCGTGTTCGCGCTTTTCACCGTCGCGGCGAGCGTGCTGCTCTTGTCGGTGGCTGCGTCAACGGGACTTCCGCTTTCGCCGCCGCAGGCTGCAAGCAGCAGGCTCGTCATCATTGCGCTGACTACCGCGCCGCGCTTAAGCGACGTGAAAGGCCGGATAAGGAGTGAGCAAGGTCGAGTCGATTTCGTCATGATTATTAGTCGTACTAAATGGCGTGCCGAGTCATGCACGATGAGATAGTGCTTTCATCGTCTCGGATGGCTCGGACTGAAAGGGAAGCAGGCCGCGCAAAAAATCATCGCGGCGCACATCAACCCACGAATGGATGAAACCGATGGTTGAGACGTACTGCCAGCAGAAGCACGGCAGTCGAGGGCGACCAAAAGATCGCCGATGCGTTCGGTCATGCGCGACTCATCGCGCGTTCAAGACGGATTCGCGGCGAAGCATGCAAGCATCGCGGTCGATCCCACGCTGACTCGAATCCGCCGCATCCAACATGAGCAGTCAGATTTACCCGCTCTATGCGAAGCGATGCGTCGAATAGGCAAGCGTTGCCGGAAACCCGAGGCAGCGGCGAAAGATTACTGTGTTCTCGCTTCGATGTAAACCTTCAGCGCAAATCATTCCGTCTCCATCCTGCGGGAACCGGCTATAAAGTTCGGTATCCCTATTGATGTTTCATGGCGTGACGTAACGGCGCATGCATTGAGGGAAAAGCGATTCGGCGCATTCGATAATGCTTCGGATAACCAACGAACGATATCGATATGAGGATTGATTGCCGCCGGGAAAAAAATACCCCTACTGAGCGATCGGCGCCGTCTGCTCGCGCCGAGCCCGATCATGTTAGCCTCTCGTTTTTTGTCGCGGCGGCGGGCATTGGGCTGCTGCAATCAATCGCACATCACGAATATGACGTACAGAAGTCCGCAAGTCGCCGAGTTGATGGCGCAAAGGGAGTCGCTGGAGAAAGAACTGGCCGAAGCACGGCGCAAAGAAGAGCGCCTCGCGCTGATCGAGATCGTCCAGAAGATGCGTCAATACGGCATCTCGTTGAACGAACTGATGGGCCGTAAGGCCGGCGCGCAGCATTCGGCGCCGGACGCGGCCATCAAGTATCGGGATCCGGAGAGCGGGGCGACGTGGAGCGGGCGCGGTCGCGCGCCGCAGTGGATCGCGGGCAAGGATCGGGACGCGTTTCTGGTCGAACAATCTGCGAGCCTGCCACCGCGGCACGCTTCGCAGGCTTCCCTCTTCGCGGACGAAGACTGAAGCGCGCGCAGGGATGAAGGCTTCGCGTAAGCCCATCCTGCGCGCGCGAGCGCCGTATTACTGCGCCAATACGACCTGGGCGATCAGGCCGGTTGCTGCGGCGACGAGCACGTAGTCCGCGCCGACGCCGACCCACTGATATCCGCGCGGCGGCTGACGCAGGCCGCGGCCGCGCCAATCGTCGACCACATACTGATGGTCGCGATATTCGCTCGAAAGGCGATCGCCTTTGTGCCAGTCCGGATGACCGCGGTCGCGATCCGCATGATCCTGCGGGCGGGGCCCGTCGTGTGCATCGTGGCCGTCGTGTGCGTCGTGGCCGTACATCATCGGCGCGTGATTGGCTTGAGGGCCGTGATTCTGATCCGGGCCGTGCCACTGCTGTGCGAAACTCGCCCCCGCAGTAAGTCCGAGACCGGCAGATAACAGCGCAACGACGATTCCTTTTTTCATGGAACGTTTCTCCTCGTAGAGTAGTGATTGATCGCTTGCCAGGGTTATTCCCTTGTGCGCGAACAGGCGGTCACTCTACGTTGCAAGGCGCGGCGATGGGGTGAGATTGTGTAAGCAACGCTTACTTCCCATTACGCGCATTACGCGCATCGGGCGGTAAGCTTTGACGGGCAAAGCGTCCCGATGCCATATCCGCCCATACATGACGCTGAATAAGAACAATAAAAATGTTTTTCTATCGTCGGGCGGCTTTCTGGCCCACCATGAAATGATTTAATAAAGCATGGAGAGAGACATGGAAAGCACAGCGGATTTGAAGCGCTACGAGTTATTGATAGGCGGGGAATTCGTCGCGCCGAGCGGCGGCGAATATTCGACCAATCTGAATCCCGCGACCGAAGAGGCCATCGCCCATGTCGCGCACGGCACGTCGGCTGATGTAGACCGCGCAGTGCAGGCGGCGCGCGCCGCGTTGAAGCCCTGGAACGCGATCCGCGCCGCCGAGCGCGGCCGCATTCTGATGCGGCTTGCCCAGCTGCTCCGCGAAAATCAGGAAGAACTCGCCGCGCTCGAAAGCCTCGATGCGGGCAAGCCCATTGCCGGCGTCCAGCGGCAGGACGTGCCCGCCGCCATCGATACGCTCACCTACTACGCCGGCTGGTGCGACAAGATCAACGGTCAGGTCGTGCCCGCGCGGCCCGATGCGCTGACCTACACGGTGCGCGAGCCGGTGGGCGTGGTCGGCGCCATTGTCCCGTGGAATTTCCCGCTGATGATCGGCATGTGGAAGATCGCGCCCGCGCTCGCCTGCGGTTGCACGCTGATCGTGAAGCCCGCCGAAATCACGCCGCTCTCCGCGCTGATGGTCGGCCGCCTCGCGCTCGAAGCGGGCGTTCCGCCGGGCGTGCTGAACATCGTCACGGGCAAGGGCTCGGTGGTCGGGGATTCGATGGTCGCGCATCCGGGCATCGACAAGATCACCTTCACGGGTTCGCCTTCGGTCGGGCGGGGCATCCTGCAAGGGGCGGCGGGCAACTTCAAGCGCGTGACGCTGGAGTTGGGCGGCAAGTCGGCCAACGTCATCTTCGCCGATGCCAACATCGACAGCGCGGTGCGCGCCGCGGCATCGGGCATCTTCTTCAACGCGGGACAGGTGTGCTCGGCGGGATCGCGCGTGTTGGTGCAGCGCGCCGCCTACGACGACGTGGTCGAGCGCCTTTCCCAGCGCGCGCAAACCATCAAACTCGGCGATCCATCGAAGCGCGAGACGAACATGGGACCGCTCATCTCCGCCAAGCAGATGAAGACCGTGCTTGATTACGTCGATATCGGCACGGGCGAGGGCGCGTCGCTCGTGACGGGCGGGCGGCGCGCGGGCGAGCGCGGCTATTTCGTCGAGCCGACGGTCTTCGCGAACGTCGAGCACGAAATGCGCATTTCGCAGGAAGAGATCTTCGGGCCGGTGGCGAGCGTCATTCCTTTCGACGACGAAGCGGACGCGCTGCGCATCGCCAACGGCACCGCTTACAGTCTGGCGGCGGGCGTTTGGAGCGCGGACATCGGGCGGGTGCATCGCATGGCGGCCGGACTCAAGGCGGGCACCGTCTGGGTCAATACCTACGGGTATACGGACGTGCGGCTGCCGTGGGGCGGTTCGGGCGATTCAGGCTTCGGCCGCGAGCACGGCGACGTGGCCATCGAGAACTTTACGGAGCCGAAGGCAGTGTGGGTGTCGCTGACGCCCTAAGCGACCGATGAACGCCGCGCGTTGGAAACGCGCGGCGGTTCTCGCACAACGCGAGAAGGCGGCCGAAGCCGCCCCGAATACATCGCGAAAGAAAGACTTAAACGCGCGCCTGCACGCCTTCCTTGTCGCGCGCACGCCAAAGCCGAGCGCGCTGCGTGCTGTCCTCGTACTGAACCGTGTTCTGCCGGCAAGCTTCCATCGTCATGTTCTTGCGCTCGACGATCGCCTGGCAGAGAAACTCCGCGCTATACGCCTTGAGCAAATGCGGGCACTGCGTCCCGATGTACTGTGCGATCTTCCCGTAGTCGCTGTCCGCCGATGCCAACGAGCGATACGTGTCCGCGTCCCAGCGGAACATCAGGTCGAGTTCTTCGAAAGCGGTGTTGAACGCGCAGACTTGCGCCAGAACTTCGCGGTCGTCGCTGTGCATGGCTTGGCTCATGATCGTCTCCTCAGTGGCCGCAGGGCATACACGCAGGATAGGAAAAGCCATTCATACAGGACAGTCAAAGTTTCTTCGGCTAACCATTCCGTTTGAGTTATGAATCGGGTTTACCCGTCTTTGCGACGATATGCGTGATCGCCTCGATCTGCGCAGCGCCTTCCTCGACGAGAAATTGCTTGAACGCGAGCGCCACCGGCGGCAAGCGCTTATTGTTGCGATGCACGACAAACCAGTTGAGCATCACGGGAAAGCCTTCTATATCCAGCACGGCGAGCTTGCCGACCTGCAATTCCATGCTGATGGTATGCGCGGATAAAAAACTCACTCCCATTCCGGCAATCACGGCCTGCTTGATGGTCTCGGTGCTCGTAATCTCCATCGCGACGTTGAGATTAGTGAGCCTGCCGGCGAAACCTTCTTCCATCGAATTCCACGTATCCGAGCCACGCTCGCGCACGATGAACGGTTCGTCGGTGAGCGATTCCAGCGGGATATTGCTTCGTCCGACGAGCGGATGGTCCGGCGGCGCGACGATCACATAAGGATGCGGCGCAAACGACACGTTGACCGTGTCCATATCGCGCGGCGGGCGGACCATGACGGCGAGATCCGTCAAATTGTCGGAGAGTTGATGCAGCAGTTCCTCGCGGTTATGCACGGCGAGATTGAGCCGGACATCCGTATTGCGTTTGGTGAATTCGGCCAGCAGACGAGGAAAGAAGTAATCGCCCGCGCTGATCACGGCGACGTTGAGCGTGCCTCCGGAAATACCCTTGAGACGCGCCATTGCGTCGTCGGCTTCGCGGAATTGCTCGAGTATCGCCCTGCTGTAATGGAGCATTTCGTTCCCGGCCGGAGTGAGATAGATTTTCTTGCCGAGCTGTTCGAAGAGAGGCAAGCCGGCGTGCTCTTCGAGTTCCTTGACCTGCGTGGAGACGGCCGGCTGCGTGAGATAGAGCTCTTCCGCCGCCCGCGAAAAACTCAAGCGTCGCGCGACCGTTTCGAAGATTTTGAGTTGGCGCAGAGTGGCATTTCGCAGCACGGCAGGCCCTCATCCATTCACGATAGCTAACTTATACAATAATTTTTTTTAACTTTCCTTAATCATTTTTGTCCCGCACGATGCTTTCACGTGCCCGCAGTTGTAAGCCGGTTTAGCCGACGCAGTGAGCGCGGCAGAGCACGCAGCATCGAGCCCGACAGGGCTGCATCGACCATCCGGACCTCTTGGGAATCGCTCGAAATGATTCTTCGATCGCCTGACGCGGATGTTGGCCCCAAGCGCGAACCCATCGCCCTTCTGGACACGCGACGCCACGCCCGCGCCGCCTGGCCGGAGCACCTTCCCTGACCGACCGCAACGCCCGCCGGCCCCGTGCCGGTGATCTCGCTGGACATCAAGCGCCGCACGAGCGCAGAGACAGATATCGGAGACAGACATGGCAAGCGCAGACACGGTGGTGTCCGGGCAGTCGCACGGGCGTCATCACAACCGTTGGATTCAGCTGGCGATCGGCATTCTATGCATGGGCCTCGTCGCCAACCTCCAGTACGCCTGGACCCTTTTCGTCGTGCCGATGGATGCCAAGCACCATTGGGGCCAAGCGGCCATTCAGACGGCGTTCACCATCTTCATCGTCACCGAAACCTGGCTCGTGCCGGTCGAAGGCTGGCTCGTCGACAAGTTCGGGCCGCGTCCGGTCGTGATCGGCGGATCGGTATGCGCGGCCATCGGCTGGGTCATCGATGCGCATGCGACAAGCCTCGTCCATCTCTATATCGCGGCGGTCATCGCGGGCATCGGCGCGGGATGCGTGTACGGCACATGCGTCGGCACGGCGCTCAAGTGGTTCCCGGACAAGCGCGGTCTCGCGGCGGGCCTGACGGCGGCGGGCTTCGGCGCGGGCGCGGCGGTCACGGTCATCCCGATCTCGAACATGATCCAGTCGTCGGGCTATGAGCACGCGTTCATGTTCTTCGGCATCTTCCAGGGCGTGTGCATCTTCCTGCTCGCGCTCATGCTCGTGCGTCCGAAGCCTCCGGTGAACGTCGCGCCGGCCAAGCGGATCGTGTCCACCAAAATCGACTACACGACCGGCCAGATGGTGCGCTCGCCGCTCTTCTGGGTGCTCTATCTGATGTTCGTGTTCGTCGCGGCGGGCGGCGTGATCGCCACCGCGCAGTTCGGGCCGATCGCGAAGGAATATGGGTTCGCCAAAATGCCGGTCAATCTGCTGGGCATCACGCTGCCGCTGCTCGCGATGACGCTTTCCATCGACAATCTCTGCAACGGCTTCACGCGTCCGCTGTGCGGTTTCATCTCGGACAAGATCGGCCGCGAGAACACGATGTTCATCATCTTCCTGGGCGAAGGCGTGGCGCTGCTCGGGCTGATGCAGTTCGGACATCATCCGTATCTCTTCATGCTGTTCGCCGCGATGACGTTCCTGTGCTGGGGCGAAATCTTCTCGATCTTCCCGGCCACGTGCGCGGACACTTTCGGCAGCAAGTACGCCGCCGCCAACGCGGGCACGCTGTACACGGCGAAGGGCACGGCCTCGATGCTGGTGCCGCTCGCGTCGGTGCTCGCGTCCGTCGGATCGTGGAATGCGGTGTTCATCACGGCCGCGACGACGTCGATTGCCGCCGGTCTGTGCGCCAAGTTCGTGCTTGCGCCGATGAGAAAGCGCTGGATCGAGAACACGGTCGCCGCCACCTCGGGCGAGTCGTCGATCAACGCGTCGTTTCAGGCGGGCTGGCCCGAAGCGCCGGGCAAGACGTCGGTTCAATAACGAACGCAAAGGAAGGCAGCGCATGCGCGAACGCCCGGCCGCTCCCGCGCATGCGCTTTCGGTGTCGCTGCACCAGTTGCGGCTTTTCGTGACGCTCGCGCGATACCGCAGCTTCACCCGCGCCGGCGACGAGTTCGGCATCACGCAATCGGCGGTGAGCCGCAGCATTCGAGAACTCGAAGACGAAATTGCGCTGCGGCTTTTCGACCGGACCACCCGCCAGGTCACGCTCACCGACACCGGACGCAAGCTGCTGGCGCGCATCGCGCCGCTCGTCGAGGAACTGGAAGCGACGCTGCGGCCGCGCGCCGACGCTCAAGCCGGGCAGGGCATTGTCAACATGGCGAGCAGTTGCGGCCTGACGGCGAGCGTGCTTCCCGCGCTGCTCGCGTCGTGCAAGGAGCGGCTGCCGGACGTGAGCATCACCGTGATGGACCGGCCGCAGAACGCCGTGCTGCAACTCGTGCGCTCGGGCGAGGCGGAAATCGGCGTCGTCATTGCGCCGGACAATCTCGACGAACTCGCGTTCGAACCGCTATTCGCCGATGGTTTCGCAGCGGTGGTCGGCGCGTCGCATCGACTGGCGGACGCCGCGCGTCTGGAGTGGACGCAGTTGCGCGGCCTGCCGCTTCTTCTGCTCGACGACGACGCCGGCAGCCTCGCCGCCGTCGAAGCCGCGCTCGCGCGCCACGCGGTGGCGGGCGCAGTGCGACAGCGGCTGACGCAGCCGGTCGCGGTGGCCCGTATGGCGGACGCCGGTCTCGGCGTCGGCGTTCTGCCGATGCACGCCCGCCTCGCCTGCGACAGCGCCCGCACGCGCTTCATTCCGCTCGCGCCCGACCCCGCCCGCACGGTGATGATCGTGCGCCGCCGTGGCCGCGCGCTGCGCGAAAGCGCGGCGCATGTCTGGTCCCACTTCATCGCATCCTCGACGCATACTCTCAACACGTCACAGGCCATCGAGGCCTGACCGACGCGTCCGTTCATCCCGACGACACCGTAAGACCGCCGCCGCATGCGGGTTTTCGCTCGTCTGCCGCCGCACGAATCGCCTTGTTCCGGGTGAGCGTGGAATGTAGTATCTTGTATATCAGAAGACCGCAAGACTACGACTCTAGGAGACGAGCATGAAGATCTGCGTGTATGGCGCCGGAGCCATCGGCGGTTACATGGGCGCGCAACTCGCGCGGGCCGGGGCGGACGTCAGCTTCGTGGCGCGCGGGCCGCACCTCGCGGCGATGCAGGCGAACGGCGTGCGGCTCAGGATCGACGGCGAGGAGCACACGGTCAAAGTGCGCTGCACGAACAATCCCGCCGAACTCGGGCCGCAGGACTACGTGATCATCGCGTTGAAGGCGCATTCGGTGCCGGGCGTCGTCGACCTGATGCCGCCGCTGCTCGGACCGGACACGGCCATCGTCACGGCGGTCAACGGCTTGCCTTACTGGTACTTCTATCAGCACGGCGGCGCGCTCGCCGGCACGACGCTGCAAAGCATCGATCCGGGCGGGAGGCAATGGAGCGTGTTCGGACCCGAGCGGGCCATCGGCTGCGTGCTGCTTCCAGCGGCGGAAATCGTGGAGCCGGGCGTCATCGAACATCACTACGGCAAGAAGTTTCCGATCGGCGAGCCGAGCGGGGAAACCACGCCGCGCCTTCAGGCACTGCACGACATCATGGCCGCCGCCGACATGGAAGCGCCCATGCGCGACAACATCCGCGATGAAATCTGGCTGAAGCTCTGGGGCAACCTTTGCTTCAATCCGATCAGCGCGCTCACGCACGCCACGCTCGATGTCCTCACGAGCGACCCCGGCACCCGCGCGCTCTCGAAGGCGATGATGCTGGAAGCGAAGGCGATCGGCGACAAGATCGGCGTCAACTTCCGCGTGGACGTGGAGCGGCGTATCAACGGCGCGGCGGCGGTTGGCGCGCATAAAACGTCGATGCTGATGGACTGCGAAGCCGGCCGTCCCATGGAGATCGACCCGTTGATTACGGTCGTGCAGGAAATCGGCCGCCTGGTGCACGTGGAAACGCCGATGATCGATGCGGTCCTCGCATTGATCAAGCTGCGCGAAGCGGTGAATCAGGGGACCGCCCGGGCGCCTGCACCGCCGCAAACGCAAAAAGCGGCCTAAACTGGCTCTAAGGGCACCAGCGTTGTTTCTGATATACAAGATGCAAAATATGTTGCGTCCTGTTGCGACGCAACATATACTAAAGGCTCTTGAGTGATTTGACTGGAGCCTGAAATGAGCATCGCCTTGTTGGTTGTCGTTGGGATCGCACTGGTTGCCGTGGGTGTGGGCGTTACGTTTATCATTGCGTCGGCGGTGCCGCAGGACATGCTGCAGCGCGCACAGGAACACGGTCGCTTTGCCGGACTCGCGGCGGACGACCAGAACGGCGGTTCGGGCAAGCGCGTCGTCGCGGACCGTCCGCAAATGGGAAACCAAGCCATCAATGCCATCTGATACTCAATCCGTAGACAGACCGGAAGTTCGCCCGAACGGGCTGACGCTCTCGCTGGAGCCGATCAACGCCACGGTTTCGCTGCGCGATCAGGCGTACGCGAAACTGCGGCAGGCGATTGCGGAGGCGGACATCTACCGTTCGCGGGAAGAAATCCGTCTGGACGAAAAAGAGCTGACGGAAGCGTTGGGCGTCTCGCGAACGCCTATCCGCGAGGCCATGACGCTCTTGGAGCAGGAAGGCTTTCTGCGCACGGTGCCGCGCCGCGGGGTGTATATCCTGCGCAAGACCAAGCGCGAGATCGTCGAGATGATTCACATGTGGGCGGCGCTCGAAAGCATGGCGGCGCGCCTTGCCACGCAGCGCGCGACGGACGAGGAAATCGCCCAGCTTCGCCACATGTTCGACAATTTCCGCGACAGCACGCCGGCCGAGCATATCGACGAGTACTCGGAAGCAAATATCGCGTTCCATCAGGCTATCGTGCGGCTGTCGAAGTCGCAGATCATCTTCGACACGATCAAGAACATCTTCGTGCACGTGCGCGCCATCCGGAAGATGACGATCTCGCAGAGCGACCGCGCGTCGCGCTCGATCGTCGATCACATGCGCATCATCGAGGCGCTGGAAAAGCGCGACACCGAGCTCGTCGAGCGGCTCGTGAGGCAGCATTCGCTGGATCTCGCGGCGTTCGTCGAGGCGAACTGCGATTTTCTGGATTGAGATTCGGGCAGCAGGAGCAGTAAAACAGAAGGCCGCAGGCAAATCGCCGTGCGGCCTTTTTTTCATGCGCCCGCAAGACGCGCTAGCGCATCGCCCGCAGCATCGTTTCGCCGAGCGCCGCCGGCGAATCGGCTACGTGGATGCCCGCCGATTTCATCGCGTCGATCTTCGCGCTCGCCGTGCCCGAGCCGCCGGAGATGATCGCGCCCGCGTGGCCCATGCGGCGTCCCGGCGGCGCGGTCGTCCCGGCGATGAAGCCGACCACCGGCTTCTTCGTCTTCGAGTCCTTCAGGAACTGCGCCGCTTCTTCCTCCGCCGAACCGCCGATCTCGCCGATCATGATGATGCCTTCCGTCGCGTCGTCGGCGAGGAAAAGCGACAGGCAGTCGATGAAGTTCGTCCCGTTCACCGGATCGCCGCCAATGCCGATGCACGTCGTCTGGCCGAGCCCGGCCGCGGTCGTCTGCGCGACGGCCTCGTAGGTCAGCGTACCCGAGCGCGACACCACGCCGATCTTCCCCGGCTGATGAATGTGTCCCGGCATGATGCCAATCTTGCACGCGCCCGGCGTGATGACGCCCGGACAGTTCGGCCCGACGAGCCGGCTCGCCGAGCCCGCGAGCGCGCGCTTCATGCGCAGCATGTCGAGCACCGGGATGCCTTCCGTGATGCAGACGATCAGCGGCACGTCGGAGTCGATGGCTTCGAGGATCGCATCGGCGGCGAAGGGCGGCGGCACGTAGATCACGGACGCGTCGGCGCCCGTTTTCGCGACCGCATCGGCCACCGTGTCGAAGACCGGCAGGTCGAGATGCGTCGTGCCGCCCTTGCCGGGCGTGACGCCGCCGACCATCCGCGTGCCGTATGCAATCGCCTGCTCGGAGTGAAAGGTGCCTTGCGCGCCGGTGAAGCCCTGGCAGATCACCTTCGTGTTCTTGTCGATCAAGACGCTCATGGGGGCTTCCTCTCAATGGTGGACGGCGCTGACGATCTTGTCGGCGGCGTCGGCGAGGTTTTCGGCGGAGATGATGGTGAGACCGGACGTGCGCAGGATTTCGCGGCCCGCATCGACATTCGTGCCGGCCAGGCGGACGACGAGCGGCACGCGCAGGTCCACTTCCCGCGACGCCGCGACGACGCCTTGCGCGATCACGTCGCAGCGCATGATGCCGCCGAAGATGTTGACGAGAATGCCTTGCACCTTCGGGTCGCGCAGAATCAGCTTGAACGCGGTCGCGACGCGTTCCTGCGTCGCGCCGCCGCCCACGTCGAGGAAGTTCGCCGGCTCGCCGCCGTATAGCTTGATGATGTCCATGGTGGCCATCGCGAGGCCCGCGCCGTTCACCATGCAGCCGATGCTGCCGTCTAGCTTCACGTAGTTGAGCCCGTGCTTCGCGGCTTCGATTTCGGCGGCGTCTTCTTCGTCTTCGTCGCGCAAGGCTTCGACGTCCGGATGGCGATACAGCGCGTTGTCGTCGAAATTGAGCTTCGCGTCGAGCGCCATGACGTCGCCGGAACCGGTCACCACGAGCGGATTGACCTCGACCACGGATGCGTCGAGTTCCACGAAGGCCTGATACAGCGCGGCGATGAACTTCGACGCCGCTTTCACCTGATTGCCAGAGAGCCCCAGGCCGAACGCAACTTGCCGCGTGTGAAAGGGCTGGAGGCCGGTCGCGGGATCGATCGCGACCTTGAGAATCTTCTCGGGCGTGCGATGCGCGACTTCCTCGATCTCCATGCCGCCTTCGGTCGACGCCATGATCGTGATGCGCGATGTGGCCCGGTCGACGAGCATGCCGAGATACAGCTCGCGCGCGATGTCGCAGCCTTCCTCGATATAGAGGCGCTTGACTTCCTTGCCGGCCGGTCCGGTCTGCTTCGTCACGAGCACGGAGGACAGCATCTTCTGAGCGTTCTCGCGCACGTCTTCCACCGACTTCAGCACGCGCACACCGCCTTTGCCCTCCGGATCGTTGGCAAACCGGCCCGCGCCACGTCCCCCCGCATGAATCTGCGACTTGACGACCCAGACCGGGCCGCCGAGCGCGCTGGCGGCATCCGCGGCCTCCTGCGCCGTGAACGCGACGCGGCCTTGCGGCACCGCGACGCCGTACTTTCGCAGCAGCGCCTTCGCTTGATATTCGTGAATGTTCATTGCGTCTCCTGTTGCGTCCGGCGCGTGCGGACAGCCCGAGCGCTCCGGACGTTGTCGTGGATGCGCGTGACGAATGCAGCGGTCAGCGCTGATATGAGATATATCACATATCAAGATGGCAATGTTAGCTACGGGCCGTTTTGCGTTGCAGCATGAGTGAGCGTGGCACGCCGGGCCTGCCGAGTCGAAAGTCGATCATGCACCGCATCACAGGGTTTTTTCCGATCACAACTTCGTTGACTAATACTGTGTGTGGAATATTGTATATCACAGCAACGGGACAACAGCGCGAGGTCCTGAGCGAAGAACATCACCCCATTCGAGGAGGAGACACCACATGTCCGAAGTCGTCAGCAGCCGTCCGGAAGTCGCTCCAGCCACCACCACCGCCGATGACACGCTCAAGCAAAAGACGCGCGGCGCGGGCGTCATCTCGGGCGGCCATCTCGTTGCGCGCGCCCTCAAGAACGAGGGCGTCGATACCATCTTCACGCTGTGCGGCGGCCACATCATCGATATCTACGACGGCTGCGTCGATGAGGGCATCCGCATCATCGACGTGCGCCACGAGCAGGTCGCCGCGCACGCCGCCGACGGTTACGCGCGTCAGACGGGCAAGCTCGGCTGCGTCGTGACGACGGCCGGCCCCGGCTGCACGAACGCGGTCACGGGCGTCGCCACGGCGTTTCGCTCGGAAAGCCCGATCATCCATATCGGCGGGCAGGGCGCGCTCACGCAGCACAAGATGGGCTCGCTGCAAGACCTCCCGCACGTCGACATGATGTCGCCCATCACCAAGTTCGCGGCGACCGTGCCGAGCACCGAGCGCGTCGCCGACATGGTCTCGATGGCCGCGCGCGAAGCGTTTAACGGCGCGCCCGGCCCGGCGTATCTGGAGATTCCGCGCGACGTGCTGGACCGTGAAATCGACGTCAGCAAGGCCGTGATTCCGCAGCCCGGACGCTATCGCGCATCGACGAAATCGGTGGGCGACCCGAAGGACATCGAAAAGCTCGCCGATCTGCTCGTGAACTCCGAGCGCCCGGCGATTCTCTACGGCCAGCAAGTCTGGACGGCGCGCGGCCACGAAGAAGCCATCGCGCTGCTGCGCGGCCTCGATATTCCCGGCTACTTCAACGGCGCAAGCCGCGGCCTGTTGCCGCCGGGAGATCCGCATCACTTCGACCGCACGCGCTCGCAGGCTTTCGCGAAGGCGGATCTGATCGTGATCGTCGGCACGCCGTTCGATTTCCGCATGGGTTATGGCAAGCGCATCAGCAAAGAGCTGAAGCTGGTGCAGATCGACATGGACTACCGCACGGTCGGCAAGAACCGCGATATCGACCTCGGGCTCGTCGGCGATCCGGGCGCGATTCTCGGCGCGGTGCTGCAAGCCGCGAGCGGCCGGCTGAAGAACGACAAGCGCCAGTCGCGCCAGGCCTGGATGCGCGAACTCGCGGCGGCGGAAGAAACCGCGACCGCCAAGCTCATGCCGCTCTTCACGTCGGATGCAAGCCCGATCCATCCGTACCGCGTCGCGCACGAGATCAACCAGTTCCTATCCGACGACACCATTTATATCGGCGATGGCGGCGACGTCGTCACGATCTCGGCGCAAGCCGTGCGTCCGCGCCGCCCCGGCCAGTGGATGGACCCCGGCGCGCTGGGCTCGCTCGGCGTCGGCACGGGCTTCGCCATCGCGGCGGGTCTCGCTAATCCGGAGAAGGAAGTGCTCTGCTACTACGGCGACGGCGCGTTCTCCATGACCTCGTTCGACATGGAAACGGCCAACCGCTTCGGCGTGCCGTATATCGCGGTGATCGGCAACAACTCGGCAATGAACCAGATTCGCTACGGCCAACTCGCGAAATACGGCGAAGAGCGCGGCAACGTCGGCAATCTGCTCTCGGACGTGCCGTATGGCCGCTTCGCCGAAATGCTCGGCGGCTACGGCGAGGAAGTGTACGAAGCATCGAAGATCGCGGGCGCGTTGCAGCGGGCGCGCGAGTCGATCGCGAAGACGGGCAAGAGCGCGGTCATCAATATCTGGGTCGATCCTACGGTATACGCGCCTGGCACGATGGCCCAGACCATGTACAAATAAAGAACGCGATCGAAGACACAGGGAGACAGCCATGAACACCTCGGGCAAGGCACTGGATGGCGTACGCATCCTCGATTTCACGCACGTTCAATCGGGTCCGACCTGCACGCAGTTGCTGGCGTGGTTCGGCGCGGACGTCATCAAAGTGGAGCGCGCCGGCGCGGGCGACATCACGCGGGAACAACTGCGCGATATCCCCGATGCCGACAGTCTCTACTTCACGATGCTCAACCACAACAAGCGGTCGATCACCATCGACACGAAGAATCCCGAGGGCAAGAAAGTGCTCGAAACGCTCGTCAAGAAGTGCGACGTGCTCGTCGAGAACTTCGCGCCGGGCGCGCTCGATCGCATGGGCTTCACGTGGGAGCGCATCCAGGAGCTGAACCCGGCGATGATCGTGGCCTCCGTCAAGGGCTTCGGGCCGGGGCCGTACGAAGACTGCAAGGTCTACGAGAACGTCGCGCAGTGCGCGGGCGGCGCGGCATCGACCACGGGTTTCGACGACGGCCCGCCGACCGTCACCGGCGCGCAGATCGGCGATTCCGGCACGGGGCTGCATCTCGCGCTCGGCATCGTGACGGCGCTTTATCAGCGCAACCGCACGGGGCGCGGGCAGAAAGTGCTCGCGGCCATGCAGGACGGCGTGCTCAATCTGTGCCGCGTGAAATTGCGCGACCAGCAGCGGCTCGAGCGCACCGGCGTGATGAAGGAGTACCCGCAGTATCCGAACGGCAAGTTCGGCGACGCGGTGCCGCGCGCGGGCAATGCGTCAGGCGGCGGCCAGCCGGGCTGGATTCTCAAGTGCAAGGGCTGGGAAACCGATCCGAACGCGTACATCTACTTCATTACGCAGGCGCCGGTGTGGGGCGAGATCTGCAAGGTCATCGGCAAGGAAGAGTGGATCGAGCATCCGGATTACAAAACGCCGAACGCTCGCCTGCCGCGTCTCAAGGAAATCTTCGCGGAAATCGAGCGCTGGACCATGTCGAAGACCAAGTTCCAGGCGATGGAGATCCTGAACAAGCACGACATTCCCTGCGGCCCGATTCTCTCGATGAAAGAAATCGCCGAAGAACCGTCGCTCAGAAAGACCGGCACGGTCGTGGAAGTGGACCATCCGGTGCGCGGCAAATACCTGACGGTCGGCAACCCGATCAAGCTCTCGGACAGCCCGACGGAAGTCGTGCGCTCGCCGCTGCTCGGCGAACACACGGATGAAGTCATGGCCGAGCTCGGCTACACGCCTGACCAGATCGCCACGCTGAAGAGCCTCGGCGCGATCTGAGCCTTCACTCCCGATGCGCCCTTCGCGCGCTGCCCGCAACGGGCGGCGCGCGGTCCAGACACGTCCTCGAACACACGGAGACACGCCAAAATGAACAGCACGGTCGTCCAGGAACGCAGCGAAACAGTCCAATCTTCCACGCCGGCATCGAACGTCGTGCCGTTGCACGCGGCCGACGCCAAGCGCCGCGTCGCGGAAATCTTCGAGCGGGTGAAGGCCGAGGGCCGCACGTCGCTGACCGCGCCGGAAGGCAAACTCGTCTGCGACGCCTACGGTATCTCGGTGCCGCAGGAAGGCGTCGCGACCAGCGCCGAGGACGCGGCCAAGCTCGCGTCCTTCATCGGCTTCCCCGTGGTGCTGAAGATCGTCTCACCGGAGATTCTGCACAAGACGGAGGCGGGCGGCGTGCTCGTCGGCGTGAAGAACGAAGCGGACGTGAAGGCGGGCTTCGCGACCATCATCGAGAACGCGAAGAAGTACGACGCGAACGCGACCATCGTTGGCGTGCAGGTTCAGCAGATGGTCGGCGCGGGGCAGGAAGTCATCATCGGCGCGGTCACGGACCCGTCGTTCGGCAAGCTGATCGCGTTCGGACTCGGCGGCGTGCTCGTCGAAGTGCTGAAGGACGTGACGTTCCGCTTGGCGCCCGTCACGCGCGAAGAAGCCGCGTCGATGCTCGACGGCATTCAGGCCGCCGATGTCCTGCGCGGCGTGCGCGGTTCGGAGGCCGTGAATCGCGACGCGCTCGTGACGCTGATCGAGCGCGTGTCGCGCCTCGTCGACGACTTCCCGCAAATCTCCGAGATGGACCTGAACCCGGTCTTCGCGAGCCCGAGCGGCGCAGTGGCGGCGGACGTGCGCATCGTGATGGACTTCGAGCCGGCCGAGCCGCGTTATCGCCCGACGCAGGAGCAGATCGTCAGGCAGATGAACCGCATCATGAAGCCGGATGCGGTCGCGGTGATCGGCGCGTCGAACGAGGACGGCAAGATCGGCAACTCGGTCATGAAGAACCTGATCAACGGCGGCTATCAGGGGACCATCTATCCGATCCACCCGAAAGCCGACGAGATCATGGGCCGCAAGGCGTACAAGAGCGTGAAAGACGTGCCGGGCGTGATCGACGTGGCCGTGTTCGCGATTCCCGCCAAGTTCGTCGCGCAGGCGCTGGTGGAGGTGGGCGAGAAGCAGATTCCCGGCGCGGTGCTGATTCCGTCCGGCTTCGCCGAAACGGGCAATCAGGAGGGGCAGGAAGAGCTCGTGCGCATTGCGCGTCAGTACGACATCCGCATGATGGGCCCGAACATCTACGGCTTTTACTACACGCCGAAGAACCTGTGCGCGACGTTCTGCACGCCGTACGACGTGAAGGGCAAGGCGGCGCTCTCGTCGCAATCGGGCGGCATCGGCATGGCGATCATCGGCTTTTCGCGTTCGGCGAAGATGGGCGTGTCGGCCATCGTCGGCCTCGGCAACAAGAGCGATATCGACGAGGACGATCTGCTCACGTTCTTCGAGCAAGACGACAACACCGAGATCATCGCGCAGCACTGCGAAGATCTGAAGGATGGGCGTTCCTTCGCGGAAGCCGCGCGGCGCGTGTCGAAGAAAAAGCCGGTCGTCGTGCTGAAGGCGGGCAGAACGAGCTTGGGCGCGCGCGCGGCAAGTTCGCACACCGGCGCGCTCGCGGGCAACGACAAGATCTACGAGGACGTGTTCGCGCAATGCGGCGTGATCCGCGCGCGGTCGCTGCGCGATCTGCTCGAATTCGCGCGCGGCATTCCGAAGCTGCCGACGCCGAAGGGCGAGAACACGGTCATCATCACGGGCGCGGGCGGCTCGGGCGTGCTGCTCTCGGACGCCTGCGTGGACAACGGCCTTTCGCTGATGACCATGCCCGACGATCTCGACGCCGCGTTCCGCAAGTTCATCCCGCCGTTCGGCGCGGCGGGCAATCCGGTCGATATCACGGGCGGCGAGCCGCCGACCACGTACAAGAACACCATCAAGCTCGGGCTGGAAGACGACCGCATCCATTCGATCATTCTCGGCTACTGGCACACGATCATCACGCCGCCGATGGTCTTCGCCAAACTCGTGATCGAAGTGAAGGAGGAGATGAAGGCGCGCGGCATCGAGAAGCCGATCGTGGCGTCGCTGGCCGGCGACGTGCAGGTGGAGGAGGCCGCCGAGTATCTGTACGAACACGGCGTGCCGGCCTACGCGTATTCGACCGAGTTGCCCGTCGCGGTGCTCGGCGCGAAATACAAGTGGGCGCGCGGCGCGGGCCTGATCTGATCCGGGAATACGGCGTGGGCCGCGGCTCGCGCCTACAACGCGCCGACAACTAAGGACTTCCGTGACCACCTGGATACGTTTTCGCGATGCCGACGGGCATATCGGCTTCGGCACGCTCGACGAGCGCTCGGGCCGCGTCGTTCAGCACGACGGCGCGCTGTTCGACCAGCCGCGCCCGACCGACATCTCCTTTCCCGTGGACGACCTCACGCTGCTCGCGCCCTGCGAGCCGAGCAAGGTCATCGCGCTCTGGAACAACTATTACGCGCTCTCGCAGAAGCTCGACAAGGCGCCGCCGCAGCATCCGCTCTTTCTGATCAAGCCGCCGATGTCGGTGATCGGGCCGAACGAATCGATTCGCCGGCCGAAGAATTATCACGGCAAGATCGCCTACGAGGGTGAACTGGGCATCGTGATCGGCAAGGCGGTGTCGTGCGCGTCGGTGGAAGAAGCCGAGGATGCGATTTTCGGTTTTACCTGCGTGAACGACGTCACCGCGATCGAACTGCTTCAGGAAGATCCCAACTTCGCGCAGTGGTGCCGCTCGAAGGGCTTCGACACGTTCACGTGCCTCGGGCCGGGAATCGTCAGCGGTTTCGACTGGCGCAGCGCGAATGTCGTGACCACGGTGGAAGGCGTCGAGCGCCAGAACTACCCGCTCGACGACATGATTTTCTCGCCCGCCGAGCAAGTGAGCCTCATTTCGCACGACATGTCGCTCGCGCCCGGCGACGTGATCGCGTGCGGCACGTCCATCGGCGTCGGGTCGATCAAGGACGGCGCGCGCGTCGATGTATCGATCGCGGGGATCGGCACGTTGTCGAATGTGCTCGCCGCGTAGAGCGTAATACCGCCACAAACGACAAAGCCGGCGCGCGAGACGCCGGCTTTGTCGCTCGAAGGCGTGCGCGCTGCCTTAACCGGCAGCGCGTCGCGCTTGAAGACTACCGATCGCGATTCCACAACGCGCCCAGCAGGAACCCGACGGCCGCAGCAATCAGAACGCCGTTGATCGGCTGATCCGAGACGACACTGCGAACGTTGTCGAGCGTCTGCCCGTACGTCTGCTGCAGCGAGCCGAGCGCCTGACGCGCCTTGCCCTCCACCTGCGTGCCCGAATCGCCCGTCAGAGCGCCGACCGCGTCCTGCACCTTGCCGACCACGTTTTGAGCCGTGCCTTCCACTTGATCTTGCACCATGGTGCCTCCCATTCTCGTTGAAGCGGTTTGCGTTGGTATTGCCCCGTTACTGCTTCGAATCAACCGGCAGCGCCGGAACGGACGATAGAGCACGCTTCGTGCCCACCGCGCCGCCCGCTCACCTGCGGCTCGCCAGATCCGCCACCAGCGTGAGCAAATCGTCGATGGAAAGCGGCTTTCTGCGGAACCGCGCGTCGGGATGATCGAGTTCCGGCGCGTTCGCGGCGGCGCTCATCAGAATAACCGGCACCTTGTTGAGCGTATCGCTTTGCGCGAGACTGCGGATCAACTCGACGCCGTCCATGTGCGGCATCATCCAGTCGGTAATGATGATGTCCGGCGCGTTCATGTTGGCGGCATCGAGCGCAATGCGTCCGTTGGACGCCGTCGTCACCTCGTAGCCTTCCATCTCCAGCACGAGCCGCCAGGTGGTCAGGATGTCGAATTCGTCGTCGACGACAAGGATCTTTTTCATGTGCGCGGGCCGGGATCCGACACGGACAGCGCAGGGGAGAGCGACGGATGGCCGGACAGGATGCCTGTCGGCCCGATGAAGCTCTCCGTGATGTGCAGGCCGCGCGCATCGATCGTCAGGCGGCGAATGCCGGAATCGTGCGCGCTCTCGCGCTGCTTGACGACGGACACCATGCGGTAGAGCGCGGAATTCGCCTCGACATAGCGCATGAGGACGATGTTCTCGGTCATCGCCGACGCGCGCATGGTGCTGGGCGGCGCGGATTCGCCGTAGAGCGGCAGTTCCTCGGTGACGATGGTCGTGACGCCGGCCTCGCGCAGTCGCAAAGTGAGCGCGTTCAGGAACAGCCCGAAACGTTCCGCGCGGTTCGCCGACTGCTGAAAGCCGTCGATGCCGTCCACCACGAGCCGCGATGCATTCGTGCGCGCGACGACGTCGAGCAGTTGCGCCGCGAGTTCGTCGATGGAAAGTTCCACCGCCGAATGCCACTCGATCGCAAGGCGCCCGTCCTTCGCCGCGTCGGTCAGATCGATATTGACCGACCGCGCCTTTGCAATCAGCCGGGCTGGCGATTCGTACAGACCGAAATAGACGCAATGCTCGCCGCGTTCGACGCCCGCCTGCAGGAACTTGAGCCCGAGCAGCGTCTTGCCGACACCGGAAGGCCCGACGAGCGTCGTCGTCGAGCCGCGCGCCACGCCGCCGCCCATCATGCGGTCGAACTCGGGAAAACCGAACGACAGCTTCGTATCGTAGTGGCGTGGCGCGTGCTGGTTCGCGCGCGAAGCCTCGAGACGCGGATACGCGACGAGGCCGTTGTTCGAGATGCTGAAGAAGTGCTTGCCGAGCAGATGGTCGCGGGCGCGCAGCTTATGCACTTCGATCTCGCGCGCGCGGCGCATGCCGGTGCTGAAGCGGTTCAGTTCGATCAGTCCATCGACGAGCGTGTGCTCCGGATGCGGCTCGTTGCCCGAGAGCGGAGCGAGAATCAGCGTGGTGCAGCGGGCCGCGCTGACGAACGCCGAAAGCTCGTGGATGAACTGCGAGAGTTCCAGTTCCGTCGAGCTGAACTCGCGCGCGCTGCGAAAGCCGTCGATCACCATGAAGCGCGGGCGGCTCGACTTGATCGTGGAAGCGATCAGCGCGAGAAAGCCGGAAAGGCCGTCGCGCATGAGTTCGTGATAGCCGCTCACGAAAAGCATGCGGCCGGAAATGGCGTTGGCGTCGTAGAAGGACAGCGCGCGCAAATGCGAGAGCAGCTTGGTGTGCGATTCCGCGATGAGCGTGACGTACAGCACCTTGTCGCCTTGCGCGACGCGATGAAAGCCGATCTGTGACGAAAGAATCGTCTTGCCGGCGCCCGCCATGCCTTCGATCATGTAGAGCCCGCCCCCGACAAAGCCGCCGCCGAGTATTTCGTCCAGGCCCGGGACGCCCGTGGTGACGTTGTCGTCGTTCGCGGGGCGCTCGGGTGCAGGTTCGGAGGGGAGATTGTCGTCTTGGCTCATGAAATTTTCGTTTTTACTCGCCGAAGCGGCTCGTACAGAACGCGAATTATGGCTGACTATGGGCAACATGTCGCCGTTTGAATCGCTCGCATTCGCGCGCGGGCTTTGTGGAGCGGCTCGATTACGGTCCGCGCCGCCGGCGCAAGCGGTCCTCACGAGTGCGTTGCGCTTCGGCCTTGCATATTCCGAGCCCGTGGCTTCCATGCCCGCTTTGTCCCGGACAATGGCAGTTTGAGAACCGTCTCATGGGCGGCGGACGTCGCCGCTGGTCAAATACGCTCCTCGATGTCGTAGAGCCGCGCGTTCTCCGGCTCCGCCTCCCGGCGCGTCGCGCCAGCCTCTGCTTTCCTCGCCATGAACCGTTCGCACTCGATCTGGAGCGCCGTCGCGCTCGCCGCCTGTCTCACTTCTTACCTGCTCTCGTCCGCTACGCCTTCACGAGCCGCCGAGCCCTTGCCGGACCCGCATATTCTTTCGGCTGTGCCGTTTGTTTTCACCGCCGATAGCGGCATTTTCTCGCCGATGCCCGTTTCACCTACGGACTCGCGCATATTTTCTCCGCTTCAAGCGCCGGGTAATCGCGAAACGGTGAACATATCGGAAGCGAGAAACAAGCGTCCGCAATTCGCATAACGCCGCTCTAAAACCGGCTCGCATTCATCGCGGCGTCTCGTCATAATCCAGGCTGATTCCATCTGTCGATGGCCTGGGAAGATTGCAATGAAACGCGTGGCTGTTTCGAAACTGGCGCTGACCGTGGGCTTTTGCGCGTTATCGATGAGCGTCGGCGCCGCGCCCGTCGAAGCACAATCCGCCCGCGCGCCCGATACGCCGGCCAATGCGCCGCTCTCTAACGGCGACGTCGCGGAATTAGAAGCGTTGACCCGCGACGGCAAGCTCATCGTTCTGCGGAAAACCGTGAACGGCAGTTACGGCGCGAGCCTCGCGTATTATCGCGAGCAAATGACGTATTACGCTGCGTTGTTTCAACTCGACAAATTCTGGCGCGTATTGAAGACGCAAAACGAGGCGCGCGCCGAATCGGTTTATTCGGATTTCGCGAAGTCGTCGGTGACGCTGGCCGATGCGGAAATTCGCCGCATCAAGCTCGAAGCGGAAACGGCTTTCGCCCAGCGGCAGATCGCCGCGCAACAGGAGCGCGCGAATCGCTTGCAGGCTGATCTCGATGTCGCTCACGCGCAGCAAAGCGAAGTGGCGAGTCATCAGCAAGCGGAGCAGGACGCTATTCGCCAATTGCGCACCGAGCAGGCGGCGGCGCAGGCACAGCTTCGCGCGCTGCAATTGCGCGTGCAGGAGTTGCAGAAGCAGGCCGACGGCGATCTTTCCGCAACGGGAAAATAACGACTCATTCGCGACTCGGAAAAGTTCGAGAAATTTGGGATTTATCCCGGCGGGAAATGCAAAACGCGTTGCTAGAATCGCAACGCTTCAAAACGCCCGCTTTCATTCAAGCCGGGAAACATCAGGCGTCATGCCGTATTACATAGCGCGCCTGAATCCAGATCTCGCGTTCTCCAATCGAATCAAAGATGCCTAAGAAAACCGTTGCCGCCGTTCTCGCTGCCGCCGCTGTGCTCGCAGGTTGCTCCACCACTTCCGGGCCCACGTTCAATGTCAATGAAATCCAGACATCGAGCGGGCAGAAGGCGTTTCGTGCCGAATGCTACGGCGTATTCCAGAACGGCAGTTCGTGCATGCAAGCCGCGCAGAAAATGTGTGGAAATCAGCCGGTCAATGTGTTGCAAAACGTAGAAGGCACGAATGCGCCGGGCAACGCGGGCGAAGTCGTCTTCACGTGCGGGATGCCGCAGCAAGCCCCGGTTGCGCAGACGCCCGTTCAGCAGGCCGAGCCGCAGCCGGTGGTCGCCGCGACGCCGGTCATCGCGCCGGTGCGCAAGGTCACGCTCGACGAGAAGACCAATTTCGCGTTCGATAGCGCGCAACTCACGCCGAAAGCCCGCGCCATTCTCGACAAGCTCATCGCCGAAGGTCGCGGCGTGACGTTCTCGTCCGTCGTGGTGCAGGGTTATACGGATTCCATCGGTTCGGCGTCGTACAACGTCGCATTGTCGCAGCGCCGCGCGCGCGCCGTGCTCGAGTACCTGAAGACCCACGGCCTGCAAGCGCAGGACTTCGCGACGAAGGCTTACGGCGAGTCCAACCCGATCGCATCGAACGCGACGAGCGCCGGCCGTGCCGAGAACCGTCGCGTGGAAGTCGTGCTGACGCAATAACGCGCTCAGGCGTCGCCAATTTAGGAAGCTCGCGGTCCGCACGGTCCGCGAGCTTTTTTTCGTCGTCGCGACGCTCAGAAGAGGGCGAGTTGCTCGCGTCCCCGGCCGCCTTCGAGCGTCAGGAGCGATCGTTTTCGGTCCACGCCGCCGGCGTAGCCCGTCAACTCGCCGTCGCCGCCGATCACGCGATGACACGGCACGATGATCGCCACCGGATTGCGCCCGTTCGCGCCGCCCACGGCCCGCGATGCGCCGGGCGGCAAGCCGAGCCGCCGCGCGAGATCGCCGTAAGTCCACGCATCGCCGAAAGGAATCTGACGCAAAAGGTCCCAGACCTGCTGCTGAAACGGCGTGCCGCGCAGCCTGACCGGCACTGAAAACGTCAGCCGCTCACCGGCGAAATACTCGGCGATTTCATCGCACGCGGCTTCGATCACGCGCGGCGCGGGCCGGCCGTCGTGGACAATCGCGTGCGGCGGCAGCCCGGCGGGAAAGTGCTTCTGCCCGACGAAAAAGAGGCCGGTCAGATGCGCGTCCTCGGCGCGATACAGAATGGGGCCGAGCGGACTCGGGCGGACGTGGCATTCGATCACGCTGCGCTCTCGTGACGCGCGATGCCGTCAGATGAACGGATTGTCGGCCGTGCCGGTGGGCGCGGGCGGCTCGTCCGGCAGCTTCGCCGGGAGGTGCGCGTCCCTCGCGAGCGACTCGACGATGGCGCCGAGCGCGTCGTGCAGCGCCTTCGCGGCGGCGAGGCCGGCCTGGTCCCGCGCGATGGTCAGATCGCCGCTGATCGTCACGCGCGTCTTGCCGTTGACGATGTTGATGGCGTCGCCCGCGATGTTCAGGGCGTCGGTATCGTTGGCAAAGGGCTTAAACACCTCTCAATCCTCCAATTCGTTTGTCTTTGAGCGCGTCCGGAATGCCGGGAAACGCGAGACCGCTCATGGCTTCGAGTTCGCGCACGGTCTTCATCGTATAGGTATTCGTCGGCGTGTTCTCGACGACCACCGCGAACGCAACTTGCCGCTGCGGCAAATACACGACCTTGTACAACTGCGTCGGCACGAACACGCGCGATTCGCCGATCGTCTGCAACTGCCGGCCCGAGAACAGCGGACCGGTGACGACGTACGCCTCGCCCGATTCCTCCGTGAGCCGGCGCACCGCCTGCTCGATGCGCGACCAGATGCGCCGGTTGTTCGACGGGTCCTGCGGCACGATGTTCGCGAGCGAGAACGATTCGGCCATGCCCTGCTTGCTCGCGCGGTCGCCCGCCGGGCTCATGTGGCCGCGGTCGTAGCCGCTGCGCTTGTAGTCGTCGAGTTGCGCGCTGTCGCCGCGCGGCAGCCGCTTGTCGACGAAGAAGCGATTGGTGCGCGTGTTGTCCTTCGCGTCATCGACGCTCTGCGCCGTGAGATGTTCCGCCGACCACAGCGGCCCGTGCGTGACGCCCGAGTGCAGGAGCGCGAAGTCCGAATAGCAGATTTCCTGCGTGGACGCGCGCATCTTCGCGTTCGTCACGACCGGTTCGCGCCCGGACGGGCTGAACTGAGGGCAGTCGTTCGCGACCGCGCTGATGCACACGGCGCCGAGCAGCGCGGCGACGAGTGCCTTGAACCTTGCTTGCATGCTTTGAAAATCCCGACTGATTGCGATGCCCTGAAACGCCCCCGGCTGCGCTCGATTCGACGCGCGGTCAGCGAGGGCGGCACAGTATAAGGGCTTGCCGCGCGCTAGAATCGCTCGGGCCATTCATCTCGATAAAAACAGCCCATGAAATCGATGCCTCTCTTCGCGCGGTCCTTGCTGCTTGCTTTCGCTTGCTGTGTTTCGTCGATGACTGCAGCGCCCGCATCCGCCGATGAACCCGCGTACGGTCCCGAGTTGCAGGGCTTTGACTATCCGTATCCGGTCGCACGCTTTGCGTTCACGTCACAGCGGCAGGTGCTGCGCATGGCGTATATGGACGTGCATCCGGCGCATCCGAACGGGCGCACCGCGGTGCTGCTGCACGGCAAGAACTTCTGCGCGGCGACGTGGAAAGAGACGATCGAGACGTTGTCCGATGCGGGCTATCGTGTGATTGCGCCGGATCAGATCGGCTTTTGCAAGTCGACGAAGCCCGAGCGGTATCAGTACAGCTTCCAGCAACTGGCGCGCAACACGCACGCGCTGCTCGGCGCGCTCGGCGTGAATCGCGCGACGCTGATCGCGCACTCGACGGGCGGCATGATCGCGGTTCGATACGCGCTCATGTATCCGCAGGAGACCGAGCAACTGGCGCTCGTCAATCCGATCGGGCTAGAGGACTGGAAGGCGAAGGGCGTGCCGTCCATTTCCATCGACGACTGGTATGCGCGCGAGCTCAAGACGAGCGCCGAGGGCATTCGCAATTACGAGAAGAACACGTATTACGCGGGCCAGTGGCGCGACGACTACGAGCCGTGGGTGCAGATGCTCGCGGGCATGTATCGCGGGCCGGGGAAGGATATCGTCGCGTGGAATTCGGCGCTGCTGTACGACATGATCTATACGCAGCCCGTTGTCTACGAATTCGATAAGTTGAAGACGCCGACGCTATTGCTGATCGGCGACAAAGACACGACGGCCATCGGCAAGGATCTCGCGCCGCCCGACATTCGCGCGACGCTCGGGCGCTATCCCGAATTGGCGAAACGGGCGAAGGAGCGGATTCCGAACGCGACGCTCGTCGAGTTTCCGGACGCCGGTCACGCGCCGCAGATGCAGGAGCCGGCGGTGTTTCATAAGGCGTTGTTGGAGGGGCTCGCGGCGCTGCAACCGAAAGCCGAATGACGCTTCACCGCGATTCGCCCGCGCACGACGCCCGCTCGACCGAAGGCAGCTGAACCAACAGCGTGACGCCTCGCGCGACCATGAAAACGGTGAGCGCGAGCCATAGCCCGTGATTGCCGAGCGCGCCCGTGAAGACCCACGCCGCGACCAGAAAGACGACGGCCGATGCGGCCATCGCGCGCATCAGTTCGCGCGTGCCGGTCGCGCCGATGAACACGCCGTCGAGTTGAAACCCGGCGACGGACACGAGCGGCAGAATCGCCGCCCACGGCAGGAAGCGCAGCGCCGCCGCGCGCACGGCCGCCTGATCCGTCAGCCGTCCGATGATCCATTCGCCGCCCAGCCAATAGACGACGGAAAAGCCCGCCGCGCCGATGGCCGACCACAGCATCGTCACCCTGACGGCCTGACGGAACGCGTGTCGGTCGCGCGCACCGGCGGCCGCGCCGACCAGCGCTTCGGCGGCGTGCGCGAAGCCGTCGAGCCCGAATGCCATGAAGGTCTGGAAGTTCAGCAGAAGGGCGTTCGCGGCGAGAATCGTGTCGCCCTGACGCGCGCCGACGTGCGCGAACCAGCCGAACGCGCCGAGCAGACACAGCGTGCGCACGAAGATGTCGCGGTTGAGGGCGATGAGGCGCCTGATCGCGCGTGCATCGATCAGACTGCGGAGCGCGAGCGGCGGCAAACCAGGCTCGCGCAGACGCCAGAGAATCGCGAGACCGAACACGAAGCCGCCAAAGTCCGCGAAGGCGGTCGCCGCGCCGATGCCCGCAATGCCCCAGCCGAAGCGATACACGAAGAGCAGCACCGCGACGATGTTCGCCGCGTTGATGAACACCTGCGTCGCGAGCGCGAGCCGCACGCGCTGGCAGCCGAGCAGATAGCCGAGCACCGCGTAGTTGCCGAGCGCGAACGGCGCGGCCCAGATGCGCGCGTGGCAATACGCGCTCGCCGTCTGCTGCACGGCCGCGCTGCCGCCGAGCGCGGCGAGCGCATAGCGGATGATCGGCGCTTGCAGCGCGAGCACGGCCACGCCGATCGCGAGCGCCAGCATCAGCGCGCGCAGCACGTGTGCGCGCAGCGCGGCGGCATCGCGCGCGCCGAACGCCTGCGCCACCAATCCCGTCGTGCCCATGCGCAGAAAGCCGAAGCCCCAGAACACGAAGCTGAAGACGAGCCCGCCGAGCGCCACGCCGCCGAGATACTGCGGGCCGTCGAGATGGCCGGCGACGGCGGTATCGACCGCGCCGAGAATCGGCTGCGTCAGATTCGAGAGGACGATGGGAAAGGCGAGCGTCAGGACGCGGCGATGCCAGTGCGTGGGCAGGGCGGCGCGTTGCGAGGAATCGTCGGGAGCGGTCAAGTGGGCTTCGAAGGGCGTCGGTGGGAAACGCGACATTGTCGTCAGCGCAGGGCGACGGCGCAACGTCCGGGCCCAGCCGATAATGCGATTCCAGTCAGCGCCTTCGCCCTGCGATGAGAACTCTCCTGCTGTATGTCGCGACCGCCATAGCCGAAATCGCGGGCTGCTATTTCCCGTACCGATGGCTCAAAGGCGGCGGCTCGCCGTGGCTGATCGTGCCGGGCGCGCTGTCGCTCGCGCTTTTCGCGTGGCTCTTGACCTTGCACGATGCCGCCGCCGGACGCGTCTACGCGGCGTATGGCGGCGTCTATATCGGCGTGGCGATTGCGTGGCTGTGGGCGGTCGAGCGCATCCGGCCGAGCGCGTGGGACGTGGCAGGCGCGGCGATCGCGCTCGTCGGCATGTGCGTGATCGCCTTTCAGCCGCGTTGACGCGTCACGTCGGCATCACGCTTCGAGCGCGAGCAGCGCGAACGTCGCGAGCCAGTGCTCGCCCATGTAGTCGCCCGCGACGTGTTCTATGCCGGACGCGAGGTGCTCGGCGGCGCTCGCTTCGAGCACGGCGACGCGCGCATCACCGGGCGGCAGCGCCCGCGCGATCGTGCGCTGGCACCACGCGCGGCTCAAATTCAGGCCGTCGAGATGCGCGAGCTTGCCGTCGCTGCGGTCCGTGACGGTGGCGGGCACGAACAGCGTCGCCGGTTCCCGGTCGGCGAGGCGCAGCAGGAAGGCATCGAGCCAGCCGACGAAGCGCGCTTCGGGCAGAACGTGGCGCATGAGCACCGCTTCCATCAGCGCAGGCGACAGAAACTCGTCGCCCGCAGGCTCCCACGCCTGACACCCCGCGTCGTTCTCGAACCAGCGCCTCGCGGTTTCGACGAGCAGCCGTTCGAACGACGCATTGCCGACGGCGCGCGCGTAGCCGAGCGAAAGCGTCAACGCGAACGCCATGTTGAAATGCGTGCCCACGCGCAGCGGATACGTCGACTTCGGCAGGAACTCCGTGAAGCGATCGACGAACGCATCAGCGAGCGGTTGCAGCGTGCGCGCCCAGCGCGCGCCGTCGTCCGACTGCATCGCGTGCAAGTGGCCCGCGAGCGCAAGCAGCCACGCCCAGCCGTACGGCCGCTCGAAACCACGCGACGCGGGGCGCTGCAGATAAGCGACTTCGGCGGCGACGTTCGCCTCGGTGAAATGCTCGTCGATGACCGCGCGAATGCGTCCGGCTTCGGGCAGGTCGGGAAAGCGGTCGAAGAGGCGCGCGATCAGCCAGTAGCCGTGCACGCACGAATGCCAGTCGAAGCTGCCGTAGAAGATCGGATGCAGCGCGCGCGGGCTTTGCGCGTCGGCATCGCTCGCCAGCACGTGATCGAGCTTGTTGGGGTACTCGCGCGTCAAATGGCCGAGCGCCACTTGCGCGAACTTCGACGCGAGCGCGGCGTCGAGCGTGACCGGTTTCTGCTTGTCCATGCAAACCTCGCGTTTCCGTTATCCGATTCGGCCTGAAACCGAGACTTTATCGATAAATGCTCGATAAAGTCTCTCATTGGGGAAATCACCTAGCCGTGTGCGACAAGAACGCCGCTCGTCCGCCGCCCGCCGTGCCTACACTCGTTGCAAGCTGCCGGAAGGGCTTCGCGCCGATCACGTGGCACGCGGTTTGGGGGGGGGGGGGGGGGGCGGGGGGGGGGTGGGGTGGGCCCCCCCCCCCGAGAGCCTTTGGGGCCGCCGGGGGGGGCGCGGGGGCGCTTAGAACACCAAAA
>NZ_JALQDQ010000024.1:0-54496 GCF_023631105.1 Caballeronia sp. AZ10_KS36
GGGGGGGGGGGGGGGGGGGGGGGGGGGGGGGGGGGGGGGGGGGGGGGGGGGGGGGGGGGGGGGGGGGCGGGGGGGGGCGGGGGGGGGGGGGGGGGGGGGGGGGGGGGGGCCCCCCCCCGCCCCCCCGACGCGTCGTTTAAACTTGCGCCCGAACGCCGAGAGAGCGTTCGGTCCCGGCTCGTGCGCCGGGCTTGCCATACGAACGAGACAAAGAGTTCACCACAAACATGACCGATCTTCCCCAATACACCGCAGAGGACACCCGGCGACGCGTTTTCGCCATCGTCGGCGCATCGTCGGGCAATCTCGTCGAGTGGTTCGACTTCTATATCTATTCGTTCCTCGCCCTCTACTTCTCGGCCGCGTTCTTCCCCGGAAGCAATCCGACCGTGCAACTGCTCAACACGGCGGGCGTATTCGCGGCGGGCTTTCTGATGCGTCCGATCGGCGGCTGGCTGTTCGGCCGGATCGCCGACAAGCACGGCCGCCGCAACGCGATGATGATCTCCGTCCTGATGATGTGCGGCGGATCGCTCGTCATCACTTTTCTGCCGACTTACGCGAGCATCGGCGCATGGGCGCCGCTCCTGCTCCTGATTGCGCGGCTGTTTCAGGGCTTGTCGGTGGGCGGCGAATACGGCACGAGCGCCACGTATATGAGCGAAGTGGCGCTGCGCGGGCGGCGCGGGTTCTTCGCGTCATTCCAGTACGTCACGCTGATCGGCGGGCAGCTTGCCGCGCTTCTCGTGCTCGTCATCCTCCAGTTTTTTCTGTCGACGGAAGAACTGAAGGCGTGGGGCTGGCGGATTCCGTTTTTCGTCGGCGCGTGCGCGGCGCTCGTTTCGCTGTATTTGCGCCGATCGCTCAATGAAACCACGACCGCCGAAATTCGCGAGCGCAAGGAAGCCGGCACGCTTGCCGGGCTGATGCAGCACAAGGGCGCGTTCATGACCGTGGTCGGCTTCACGGCGGGCGGCTCGCTCATCTTCTACACGTTCACCACGTACATGCAGAAGTATCTGGTCAACACGGCGGGCATGCACGCGAAGACCGCGAGCAACGTGATGACGCTCGCGCTCCTCGTCTATATGCTGTTGCAACCGGTGTTCGGCGCGCTGTCGGACCGCATCGGCCGCCGCCAGTCGATGCTGTGGTTCGGCGCGCTCGCCACGCTGTGCACCGTGCCGCTGCTGCACGCGCTGCGCGACGTGACGAGTCCGGTCATGGCGTTCGTGCTCGTCGTCGCGGCGCTCGCCATCGTGAGCTTCTATACGTCGATCAGCGGTCTCATCAAGGCCGAGATGTTTCCGCCTGAAGTGCGCGCGCTGGGCGTGGGTCTTTCGTATGCGGTGGCGAACGCGGTGTTCGGCGGATCGGCGGAATATGTCGCGCTCAAGTTCAAGACGGAGGGCATGGAGTCCGGCTTCTACTGGTATGTGACGGTGATGTGCGCAATCTCGCTCCTGGTCTCGTGGCGGATGATGGACCCCAGCAAGGAAGGGTACCTGCGCAACGAACCGTAAGCTTTCTGCCGCGTCTGGACCGGCGCGGCATTCTCAATCCGGCGCGCCCGGCGCGGACATCGAAGTCCGTCCGGCTTGCCGATGTCGGTAGTATGGTGTTTTATGCGGTATGTATCGGTAGACGACGCGCCGGGCCCGGCGCGCGGTGGCAATCGGAAACAGGATAAGCATGCGCGCGGCCGGATGTCGCGCTACAGCGAGGCGCGGCGTGCTGCGTCGCGGCCTGCAGGGAGCCTGTCCATGGAAGATTTCGACGAAACGTTGTTTGTCGTCTGGCGATCGAACCTGAACGTTCTAGTCGGTTCGCCCGGCGGCGCGGCGCGTCTCGCGCGCATGATGAACTTCTCGCCGTCGTTCATGAAGCTCATCGTCGCGGGTCAACGGGACTTCAACGAGGAGTTCGTGCGCGGCATCGAACTGGTGTCCGGCCTGCCGCCTCACTGGATGGACGAGCGCCGCAATGCCGCCGACGTGCCGGCCGAAGTCAAGCGCGCGCTCGACGAGGAAAGACCGTTCGCCGTCTTTCGCGGCACCGCGCACCCCGCGCCGAAGCGGTCCGTGCTGCGCGGCCCGGAGCCGCTTCTTTCGCAGACGGAAGCCACGCGCCGCGTCGCCGACCTCGCGATGCAACAGGCGGAAGTCAACCGGCGCGATCTGCTTTTCAGGAAGAATCGCGAACTGCTGTCACAAGATTTGCGCCGGCTGGAGCGCCAGCTCGGATTGCTGCAAGTGGAGCCGATGCTGCCGCGAGCCGACGAACTCATCGCCTCCGACCGCATGAGCGAAGCCGCGAAGGCCGATCTGTCCGGGCGGCTCGAACAGATCAACAAGCACGTGAAGCTGTTGCATCAGCACGTCGAGAAACTCGTCGCACTGCTTTCGACGCCGGACGAGCCGGGTCCGAACGACAGTTGAATTACTTCTTCGCTTTCTTATCCTCGCCCGGCGATTCCGGCTCTGGATGCACCGCGATCGGATCGCTGGCCGGGAACGTCTCGTCGAGGGCTTCGTCGAGCAAGTCCTCCTCGTTCGCCGGGTTCTGATCTTTCGTCGCTTCGGTCTGGCGTGGCTGGGTCATGGCGCGCTCCGCGATGTCAATCGGACGTCTCAATATAGCAGTCGCGCCGTCAGCGCGCCCACCGGTAGTCCGCCGGGCGCACGCCTGTCCATTTGCGAAACGCGCGCCGGAACGCGCTCGGTTCCGAGAAGCCGAGCGCGGCGGCGATCTCCGGAATGGTCTCGTTCGTGTCCGCGAGACGCGAGATTGCCAGGTCGCGGCGTAGCGCATCCTTGATCGCCTGCAGCGTCAGCCCTTCCTGTTTCAGACGCCGCCGCAGCGTGGCTTCGGCCATATTCAGCGACAGCGCCATGCTATCGGCATCCGGCCAGTCGGCTGGCGCAGTCTCGCGCAGGCGCTTGCGGATGCGCGCGGCGAGCGACTCGGGATTGCGATACTTCACGATGAAGTTCGCGGGCGCGTCGCGCAGAAACGTCTTCAGTGTCGATGTCGTCTGCACGACCGGGAGGGCCGCGCACTCGGGCGCGAGATCGACATGGCTTTGCGGCTGATCGAAGCGCATGGCGTCGCAGAACATCAGGCGGTATTCGTCGCTGTGGTCCGGCTCCGCACAGCGAAGGTTCGCGGCGAGCACCGGAATGCGCCGCCCGACGAGCCAGCACAGCAAGCCATACACGAGGATAAAGCCCGTCGCGTAGGCGAACATCGTCTTCGGCGCGTGCGCGTCGCGCAGCACGATTCGCACGCGCTTCTCGTCGATGTGCGGCTCGAACGTCAGCTCGTCGAGCACGAGCCGCATGAACGCCGCGATACGTCCCAGCGCCTGCGCGCCGTCGCGCGCGCCGAGCGCCGCCTGCGACATGAGCACGAAGCTGCCGCGCCGCATCGGGTGCGGGTCCTGGCCGAAGAATTCGTCGTCGAGCGCGTCGGCTATCGCGTGCCACAGCCGGCCGTACTGCGCGGGCGAAACGCGGGCGCGCGGCGAATCCAGCATCGCCGGCGCGATGCCCGCTGCGTCGAGCAGCGTTGCGCGCGCCCTGCCGCGCGCTTCGGCGCACCGCAGCGCCGCGTCGACGAGACTGACGGCGATCGAATCGCGCTCGAATTCTCTTCTGCGGATTGGGGTTGTCACTAGGTGGCGAAAGCGTTCAGTTAGCGTGATCGTTCTGGTCATCGGCCGGGCGCGGACGATTGCCTAGACTGGCGAAGCGCCCGCCGGGAACCGGCGAGCCAGTGTATCCGAACGACTGACGAGGCCATTTGCGAGTTCAACCATGATCGACAGTTTTCTCACCGAAGAGCAGCGCATGATCCGCGATGCGGCGCGCCAGTTTTCGGCTGAAGTGCTCGCGCCGAACGCGGGCCAGTGGGACCGCGACGGCGCGATTCCCGATGCCGTCGTGCGCCAGTTGGGCGAACTCGGCCTGCTCGGCATGATCGTGCCGGCGGAACTCGGCGGCACTTACAGCGACTACACCGCCTACGCGCTCGCGATGGAGGAAATCGCCGCCGGCTGCGCGTCGTGCGCGACGATGATGAGCGTGCACAACTCCGTCGGCTGCGGGCCGATTCTCGCGTACGGCACCGACGCGCAAAAGGCCGAATGGCTGCCGAAGCTCGCGAGCGGCGAAGTGATCGGCGCGTTCTGCCTCACCGAGCCCCAAGCCGGCTCCGAGGCGAACAACCTGCGCGTGCGCGCCGTCGAGCGCGACGGGCAGTGGATCATCTCGGGCAGCAAGCAGTTCGTGACCAACGGTCGGCGCGCGGGCGTGGCCATCGTGTTTGCCGTGACGGACCCGGAAGCGGGCAAGCGCGGCATCTCGGCGTTCATCGTGCCGAAGAACACGCCGGGCTTCAATGTCGGACCGCCCGAGCACAAGCTCGGCATCCGCGCATCGGATACGTGTCCGATCACCTTCGACGACTGCGCGATTCCCGCCGCGAATCTGCTCGGCGCGCGCGGCGAGGGGCTCAAGATCGCGCTGTCGAATCTGGAAGGCGGGCGCATCGGAATTGCGGCGCAGGCGCTCGGCATCGCGCGCGCGGCCTTCGATGCAGCGCGCGCCTACTCGCGCGATCGCGTGCAGTTCGGCAAGCCGATTCGCGAGCATCAGTCGGTCGCGAACATGCTCGCCGACATGCAGACGCAGATCAACGCCGCGCGGCTTCTGGTGCTGCACGCGGCGCGCATGCGCACGGAGGGCGTGCCGTGTCTGTCGGAGGCGTCGCAGGCGAAGCTGTTCGCATCCGAGATGGCCGAGCGCGTGTGCTCGGACGCGATCCAGATTCACGGCGGCTACGGCTATCTTCAGGACTACCCGGTGGAGCGGCATTATCGCGATGCCCGCATCACGCAGATTTACGAAGGCACGAGCGAAGTCCAGCGCATGGTGATTGCGCGCAATGTCTAGCGGCACATGAAAGGAGACGCCATGAATCGAGCCCGGCCGTTCATAGAAGCGAGAGACTTTCTGCTGCGTCACCGTACCGATTACGACACCGCGTACCGCGAGTTCGAATGGCCCGTGCTCGACCGCTTCAACTGGGCGCTCGATTATTTCGATCCTATGGCGCGCGGCAACGACGCGCCTGCGCTTTGCATCGTCGATGAAAGCGGCGATGAAACGCGCCTCAGCTTCGCGGAGATGAGCGAGCGGTCGGCGCGCGTCGCGAATCACCTGCGCGCGCTCGGCGTGAAGCGCGGCGAGCGCATTCTCCTGATGCTGCCGAATCGCGTCGAGTTGTGGGAAACGATGCTCGCCGCGATGAAGCTCGGCGCAGTCGTACTGCCCGCGACGACGCAGCTTGCAAGCGGCGATCTGCGCGATCGCATCGCGCTCGGGCGTGTGGATCACGTCATCGTGGATGCGAACGAGACACACAAGTTCGACGGCATCGACTTGCGCGGACTGCGCTTGTCCGTCGGCGGGGCGCGCGACGGCTGGCTCGGCTACGACGCGGCGTACGATGCATCGCCCGAATTTCACGCGGACGCCGAAACCAAGGCGAGCGATCCGTATCTCCTTTACTTCACATCGGGCACCACGTCGAAGCCGAAGCTCGTCGCGCATACGCACGAAAGCTATCCGGTCGGCCACCTTTCGACGATGTACTGGATCGGCCTGCAACCCGGCGACGTGCATTGGAATATCAGTTCGCCCGGCTGGGCGAAGCACGCGTGGAGCTGCTTCTTCGCGCCGTGGAATGCGCAGGCGTGCGTCTTTATCTACAACTTCAGCCGCTTCGACGCCGCGCGCACGCTGAACGTGCTGGTGACGCACGACGTCACCACGCTCTGCGCGCCGCCGACCGTGTGGCGCATGCTCGTACAGGAACCGCTGGCGTCGTACAAGGTGAAGCTGCGCGAGATCGTCGGGGCGGGCGAGCCGCTCAATCCGGAAGTCGTCGAGCGCGTGCAGGCGGCGTGGGGCGTGCCGATTCGCGATGGCTACGGGCAGACGGAAACCACCGCGCAGATCGCCAACTCGCCGGGCCAGCGGCTCGTGCCCGGCTCGATGGGACGTCCGCTGCCGGGGTATCGCGTGGTGCTGCTCGATCCGGAAGGCAACTCCGCCGACGAAGGGGAGATTGCGCTCTCGCTCGATCCGCCGCCGCTCGGTCTGATGACCGGTTACGCGGACAACCCCGCCGCCACCGAGAACGCGATGCGCGGCGGCTTCTATCGCACATCCGATGTTGCGGCATGCGGCGCGGACGGCTATTTCACGTATGTCGGGCGCGCCGACGACGTGTTCAAGTCTTCCGATTACCGTCTGAGCCCCTTCGAACTGGAGAGCGTGCTGATCGAACACGAAGCGATTGCCGAGGCCGCGGTCGTGCCGAGCCCCGATCCGCTGCGGCTTTCAGTGCCGAAAGCGTTCGTCACGCTGCGGCACGGCTTCACGATGGGCCCCGACCTCGCGCGCAGCGTCTTCGCGTTCTCGCGTGAGCGGCTCGCGCCGTACAAGCGCATCCGGCGGATCGAGTTTGCCGAATTGCCGAAGACGATTTCGGGCAAGATCCGGCGCGTCGATCTGCGCCGACAGGAAGCGGCCCGCGCGCAGGACGGCGCGCGCGGCGCGTTCGAATTCTGGGAGGACGATTTCCCCGAACTGCGACAGTCGGGCATGGCCGATAACGCGAAATGATCGGGCGGGGCGTTGCATCGACGATCGGAGGAATTGGCAAGCAAATGTAACGCGGGGCAGCGCGCCGCGAACCGTCGGGAGAGCCGCTGGTCGAAACGGCTCATTCACGTCGGAACATTTGAAGGAGGAACCCGATCATGTCGAATCGGTCGCTACGGATCGCGCTCGTTGCAACGGCTCTCGCAGGCGCGCTCGCGACGCCGGCCGCGTCTTACGCACAAATCAATCTCCAGCAGTTCGGCTTCGGCAACAAGTCGGAGTCGTCGGGACAGGCCGGCGACAGCGCGGGGCAGCCGTCCGCCCTCGGCTCGCTCGTGCAGAACTATCTCGGCGCGAACCAGCAAGTGTTGAGTGGACAGTCGAGCCTCGCGTCAGCGATGGGCATGTCGAGCGTCGCGAGTCAGGCTCAGTCGGCGGCGGGCTTGTTGTCGAGCGCGACGAGCGGCGGCGCGCCGAGCACCAGCATGTTGTCGCAACTCGGCGGCACGCAGCAGAGCGTGTCGCAATCGCTGATGCAGGCGTTCGCGAACAAGTCGGCAACGCCGCCGACCGCCGCGAGCAAGCAGACGTTCACGGACGGACTGGCGTCGTTGGGGCAGGGCGTGAAGCAGTACGCGGGGCTTCAGTCGGACCTGGGCGCGGTGAAGGACACGATGAACGTGTCGTCGCTACTGCAGGCGGGATCGAACCCGGCAACGGCGCAGGCGGCTACTTACATCGCGCAGTCGGCGCCGGGGCAATTGCAATCGCTCGTGCAAACGTTGACGCAGGCGGTGCAGTACGCCAAGACGAACGGCATCTCGGTGCCGTCGATTGCCAGCTCCGCGCTCGGCATGGGCAAGTAAGAGGCGGTATCGCGAACGAAAAAAGGCGAGGCACCGGGCCTCGCCTTTTCATTTCGTAGGTTCGCTTTTTTCGATAACTACATCGAAGCACGCCGCAGCGATAGCCGCGTCAGGATCGGCAGCGTATGCGCGCGACGCTGCTGCGACACCAGTGGCGGCAAGAAAGAAATCTCAGCGCTTTCCGCCAGATGCATGCGCGGCTCCGGGTCCAGCACTTCCAGTGCAGGCGGCTCGACGAGTTCTTCGACTTCTTCTGCCACCACGACTTGCGCCGGTTCCTCGGCTTTGAGTCCGAGCGAACGACGCACATCCACGCCGCGCGTGCGGACGGTGAAGCCCGCGCTGCGAATCAGACTCTCGCGCGTTCTCCAGAACGCGGCGGCGGACGGGGGCATGGCGTGCATCGACACATATTCGATCACGATCTCATAACCCCGGACTTTAGGATAATTCAGTAGTAATTTTCCCGACCTGATATATCGGGTGTAGCGGTCGATTTTCTTCGTCAGTAATTCCTGGTGCAGTTCTTCGTCTTGCCAGTCGAGGTCGTCGAAAAGGCCAACGTATACCTGCTTGAACAGAATATTGATTCCGATGTAATCGATGGCGTCCACGTCGCGCAGAGACATGGTCATTCCCCTACGCCCTTCAGCGGGCAAGTATCAAAGACCCGCATTGTAATGGATGTGTGCCGTCGATTTCGCTTCAAACGCCGTGTGCTGTAAGGCGCAACAGCGTTTTTAGTCACACTCCTAAGACACATTTGGAATAATTCCGACTGTTCTGTGTGATTCTGTAAAGACTCATTTTGAGATAAGTCACGGACGCGGCCGTGACGCATCCGCCAAACCCTTTTCCGGCGCGGCGCGGGCGATTTCCTCGGTGGCGATTGCGTCGACTTGAGGCATGGACGGCTGCTCGTTAATCCACGCATTCAAAATGGTGGACGTGACCGCAAGAATAACGGGCCCGATGAATAATCCGACTATTCCGAATGCAAACATGCCGCCGAGTACGCCGGAGAGAATCAGCAGCATCGACAGATTGACGCCGCGCTGAATCAGCAGCGGACGCAAGAAGTTGTCGAGCATCGCGATCATGAGCGACCACACCAACAACAGCGCCGCCGCGACGTGCGAGCCGTGCCAGAAAAGCCAGGCGACGCCGCCGAGCAGCGGCAGAAGCGGGCCGATCTGCGCGAGACACAGCATGAGCATGACCGCCGTGATGACGCCGGCGGCCGGCACCCCGGCGATCCACAGACCGATTCCGCCGAGCGCCGACTGCGTGACCGCCGTCACGACGATGCCGAGCGCGACCGCGCGCACGGCGAGCCCGGCGAGCTTGACGGCCTCCGCGCCGCGCTGCGCCGCGACGCGCGTCGCGAAGCGCACCACGAAGCTGCCCGCCGCCTCGCCGCGCGTGTACAGAATGCCGGCGATGATGATGGTGATCACCATGTGCATCACGAACACGCCGACGACCGCCGCGTGTGAAAGCATCCAGCGCGCCGCGATGGTCACGTAAGGTTCGAGCTTCGCGAGCATGCCGCCGGGGCCGGCGTCGGAAAGCGATTGCCATTCGGTCGAGGCGCGCTGCCCGACGAGCGGAACGTCGTGGACCCAGGCGGGCGGGGGCGGCAGCGCGTACGTCGGCAGGCTCTTGATCGCGGACATGATTTCGCCGCCATGCAGCGCGAGCGTGCTGATCGCCTGATAGAGCGGCAGCACGATCACGATCAGCAGCCCGAGCAGCATGACCGTGGTCGCGATCCAGCGGCGATTGCCGCAGCGGCGCTGCACCGCGAGCATCAGCGGCCACGTGGCGACGACGATGGTCGTCGCCCAGATGAGGCCCGGCAGAAACGGGCGCAGGATGAACAGGCTGCCGGCCGCGAGCGCCGACAGAATGGAGATCACGAGCAGAATGCGGGCGATGTCGACCGGCTGTCGCGGATTCAGGTTCGGCTGCCCGTTGGGAGAGATTTGCATGATGCGAGCGTGTCGGGATGATTCGATGAGCGCGGCGAGCGGCGCATCCGCTAAGGAATAAGCCAAAGCGGTGGCGCAAGCAAGCGCCTTGCAGCGGAAGACCGCGATCATACGGTATCCGATGCATGCCACCCCGCCGCCCGACCGCTCAATCGTAGCGGTACACGCCGCGTTTGGTCTTGCGGCCGAGGTGCCCCGCGGCGACGAGTTCACGCAGCAACGGGCACGCGCGGTACTTCGAATCGCCGAAGTCTTTAAGGAACACGTCCATCACGGACAGGCACACGTCGAGGCCGATCAGATCCGCGAGCGCGAGCGGGCCGATCGGGTGATTCGCGCCGAGTTTCATGCCCGTGTCGATCTCCTCGGCCGTTGCCACGCCTTCGTACAGCACGAAGAACGCCTCGTTGATCATCGGCACGAGCACGCGATTGACGACGAAGCCGGGCGAATTGCGCACGCCGATCGGCGACTTGTCGAGCTTCTCGGTGAGTTCGCGCACGGCGGTCACTGTTTCGTCGCTCGTCTGCACGCCGCGGATCACTTCCACCAGTTGCAACAGCGGCACCGGATTAAAGAAGTGCATGCCGATGAAGCGCTCCGGATGCGCGAGCGTGGCGGCGAGCGCGGTAATCGAAATGGACGACGTGTTCGATGCGATGATCGCATCCGCGCGCGCCGCCGCCTCGATTTGCCCGAGAATGCGATGCTTGAGCTCGACGTTCTCGGTTGCCGCCTCGATCACGATGTCCGCTGCCGAAAGCCGCGCATAGTCCGTGGACGTCTCGATGCGCGCGATGGCCGCGTCGCGCGTGGCGGCGTCGAGCTTGTCCTTCGCGACGAGGCGTTCGAGACTCGCAGTCAGCGTGGCGACGCCCTTGGCGAGCGCGGCGTCGGTGACGTCGATCATCACGACGTCGAAGCCCGCGACGGCCGCGACCTGCGCGATGCCGTTGCCCATCGTTCCTGCCCCGACGATACCGACGGTCTGAATGTTCATGCTGCGTTCCTCCTGTTCGTGATGCGTTGAGATATGTGGTGCCCGCGCCCACGCTGATTCTAAACAGCCGCGTCGAGCCTCGCCCTGGCCTTGCGATATTTCCTAATCTTTGACCTACACTCAGTTCATCAAACGACGGCCGCAAAGCAGTTGATAGAATGCGCGGCCCTTGATTCGCCCGTCAGCGCGGTCGTCCGTCGCGTCGCTTCGACTTTTTCCGCGCTCCGGTCATTGTCCTGAATCAACTTTCGAAGCCACGCCGGTCTTGCGCAACGGCGCTGTGTCGTGCTTGCCTCGCCGGACGTGCGGCAGCGTCTTTTCGGAGTCTTGAAAGTGGTGTCAATGAGAATCGGCATTTCGATGGCGAGCTACGAAGGACAAAGCATCTGGTCCAACGGAATGGGCCAGAACATCGTCTTTCTCGCGGAACTGTTTCAGCGTCTGCCGTTCGTTTCGTCCGTCGTCCTGATCGATGTCGGCGCGCTCGCGGCCATGCCGCAAGACGTCGACGTGGCCGGCAAGAAGCTGCGCGTGATCGGCACTCGCGAGGCCACCGATGCCGTCGATGTCGTCATCGAACTGGGCGGCGCGCTCGATGTCGGCTGGCTCGACCTGATGCGCGCACGCGGGCGCAAGGTCGTGTTTTATGTGGTGGGTCAGCCGTATCTCGGACTCGCCGAACCCGCCGTGTTCGAGAAGCCGAGCCACATGTCGCGCCCCGATCGCTGCGACGAAGTCTGGCTGCTGTCCAAGGACGCGCCGTCCGCGCCGATCATGCGCACGCTGCATCGCTGCGACGTGTTCGAGGTGCCGTATATCTGGCATCCGCAGTTCTTGCAGGCGCGCATCGCGCATGTCGCGCAACACGGCTACCACTACGGTTACCGGACGCGGGCGGAAGCGGGCGCGCAGGGGCTGCGCGTCGGCATCCTCGAACCGAACATTTCGGTGCAGAAAGCCTCGGCCATTCCCATGCTGATCTGCGAAGAGGCGTATCGCGCGGAGAGCGGCAGTGTCGCGTCCATGATCGCGCTCAACACCGTCCACATGAAGGAACACCCGAAGCTTCTGCACATGGCGAATTCGCTCGACCTCGTGCGGGATCATCGCGCGCTTTTCGAGGGGCGGCACGATGTCGTGAGCTTCATGGCGATGCACGGCGACGCAATCGTCTCGCATCAATGGGCCAACGACCAAAATTATCTCTACCTTGATGCGCTTTACGGCGGCTATCCGCTGATCCACAACTCGCCGTGGCTTGCAGACGCGGGCTACTACTATCCCGACTTCGACGTTCAGGAGGGCGCGCGCCAGTTGCTGCGCGCGCTGCGCGAGCACGACGCCGCGCTCGACGATTATCGGGCGCGCGCCGCTCGCGTGATCGACGCTGTGAACCCGTTCAATGCGGCTAATCTCGACGCTTACGCGCATCGTCTGATGCACCTTTGGAACCGACCGAACCGGAGCGCCGCACGATGAGCTCCATCAACGCCGCCAGCAAGAAAACGCCGCGCCGCCTGCGCGTAGGCGTGTCCGTGTATGTCCGCGCAGGCGGACAGTCGATGTTCGAGAGCGGCATCGCGCAGAACGCGCTGTTCCTCATTCAACTGCTGGCACGCTCGCCGCGCGTGGACGCGGTGTACATCGTCGCGAGCGGCGACGGCACGCGCGAGGACGCGAAACGCTTCATGGCGGATGCGCCCGCGCCGATCATCGAGCCGGAATCGGCGCTCGGCCGGCTGGATGTGATGATCGAACTGCACGCGCAGCTGCAGCGCGACTGGGTGCTCCGGTTCCGTGAGCGCGGCGGGAAGATCGTCTCGATGCGCGTCGGCAATGACTACGTGCTCGATATCGAGCGCATGATCTTTTCGTTGCCGCCAGCGGGACTCGTGCCGCAAGTGCCATACGATGCCGTGTGGACGCTGCCCGAGTACGAGAAGTCGTGCAAGCCGTACTTTCAGGCGCTCGGCCGCGCGCCGGTCATCATCGTGCCGCACATCTGGAGCCCGATGCTCCTCGAACACGATGCGCGCAATCTGCCCGAAGGCCTCGCGTTCGGTTATCAGCCGGGCAAGCGGCGCTGGCGCATCGGCATCTTCGAACCTAACGTCTCCATGGTGAAGACGAGCTACGTGCCGCTGCTCAGTTGCGAGTGCGCGCATCGGGCCGATCCGAACGTGATCGACGCCGTCCGCGTCTACGGCACCGCCAAGCTGAAAGAGCAGCCGACGTTCGTCGAGTTCGCGCGCAGTCTCGACGTGGTCAGGCATAACCTCGCGTCGTTCGAAGCGCGCTTTCCGTTTGCGCAGATCGTGCCGCGCGAAGTGGATGCGGTGGTCAGTCATCACTGGGAGAACGCGCAGAATTATCTGTATTACGAGGCGCTTCACGGCGGCTATCCGCTGATTCACAACTCGCATCTCATCGGGGCGTGCGGCTATCGTTACCAGGGTTTCGACTGCGAAGACGGCGGCCGCGCGTTGCGCACGGCGTTCGAGCAACACGACGCGAATCTCGACGCTTACCGCGCGACCGCGCAGGCGTTTCTGCGAACGCTCGACCCGCTGCACGATGCCAACGTGCGCGCCTATTCGGACGCGCTCGACGCGCTCTTCGCGAAGCCTTGATGCAACCGCCCGCGCGCTAGCCGAACGCCGTCAGATCTTTCGGCGTCAGGCCATGCGCGCGGCAGTAGCCCGCGTATCGTTCCCAGCCGCTGCGCCAGTTCTCCGTGGCGAGCGTGCGCCCGTTCTCGTCGACGAACACGAGTTCGCCGTGAATGATGTTCAGCGTGATGATGTCCGGCGCAGCCGGCTGCGGCGCGACGGCTTCCGGCGTGTGACTCGACCCGGCAGTCTCATACACGATGCTGCCTGTCTCGGCGATCCAGTCGTGCTCGCGATACTTCCAGCGCCCCTGCACCGTATAGACGATGACCGTGCCGGTATGCCGGTGGCGCGGCATCTCGCCTTTGGCCGGCGCTTTCAATAGCGCGATGGTCTCGCCGCGAATCGCGTCCAGCTTGAAGTACTTCACCATCACATGCTCGCTGTAGGGCGTGAAGGGCACCCACGGCACGTCGGCGTCGTTGAGGCAGGCGGTCTGAATCTGTTCGAAAAACATGTCGGCTCCCTGGCTTTGGCGGACACATTGTAGGCACCGCACGGCGCGCCGAACATCGGCCATTCGGACGACCCCTTCGTCCATGCCGAATCGCGCGGTATCTGCTATCGTCCACGCCATGCCGAACATCATCACTATTTCCAATCTCTCCAAGACCTACGCGTCGGGATTTTCCGCGCTCAAGGGCGTGAACCTGGAGATCCGGCGCGGCGAAATTTTCGCGCTGCTCGGTCCGAACGGGGCGGGCAAGACGACGCTTATCTCCACCGTCTGCGGCATCGTGAGAGCGAGCCAGGGGCAGGTCACCGTCGCGGGTCACGATATCGTCACCGACTACCGCGCCGCCCGCGCGATGATCGGGCTCGTGCCGCAAGAACTCACGACCGACGCGTTCGAGACCGTGTGGGCCACCGTGTCGTTCAGCCGAGGACTGTTCGGGCGCGCGCCGAATCCGGCGCACATCGAGCGTGTCTTGAAGTCACTGTCGCTGTGGAGCAAGAAGGACAACAAGATCATGACGCTCTCGGGCGGCATGAAACGGCGCGTGCTGATTGCCAAGGCGCTCTCGCACGAGCCTGACATTCTTTTTCTCGACGAGCCGACCGCCGGCGTCGATGTCGAACTGCGCCGCGATATGTGGAATCTCGTGCGGGCGCTGAAGGAGAAGGGCGTCACCATCATTCTGACGACGCATTACATCGAAGAAGCGGAGGAGATGGCCGACCGCATCGGCGTCATCAATCGCGGCGAGATCGTGCTCGTCGAAGAGAAAGCCGAACTGATGCGTAAGCTCGGGCAGAAGAATCTCACGCTGCAACTCGAGCAACCGCTCGCCGCCGTTCCCGCGCCGCTCGCGCCGTACGGTCTCACGCTGTCGGCGAGCGGCACGGAACTCACTTATACATATGACGCGCACGACGAGCCGGGGCGCATCATCGCGCTCTTGCGCCATGTCGACGAAGCCGGCGTGCGCTTCAAGGATCTGCAAACGACGCAAAGCTCACTGGAAGACATTTTCGTGAGCCTCGTCAGGGACGCCAAATGAATCTACACGCAGTTCGAGCAATCTACCGCTTCGAGATGGCGCGCGCCGGGCGCACGCTGATGCAAAGCATCGTGTCGCCGGTCATCTCCACATCGCTTTACTTCGTCGTGTTCGGCGCGGCCATCGGCACGCGCATTCCGGAAGTGGACGGCATCAGCTACGGCGCGTTCATCGTGCCGGGGCTCGTCATGTTGTCGCTGCTCACGCAGAGCATCGCGAATGCGTCGTTCGGCATCTACTTTCCACGCTTTACCGGCACCATCTACGAACTGCTGTCCGCGCCGGTGTCGTATCTGGAACTCGTCATCAGTTATGTCGGCGCGGCGGCCACTAAGTCGATCATTCTCGGCCTCATCATTCTTGCTACGGCGCGGCTTTTCGTGCCGCTGCGCATCGATCATCCGGTGTGGATGATTTTGTTTCTTCTGCTGACATCGGTCACTTTCAGCCTGCTCGGTTTCATCATCGGAATATGGGCCGACGGCTTCGAGAAACTCCAGATCATTCCGCTCCTGATCGTGACGCCGCTCACGTTTCTCGGCGGCAGCTTTTATTCGATCAATATCCTTCCGCCATTTTGGAAGACGGTCGCGCTGTTCAATCCGGTCGTCTATCTCATCAGCGGATTTCGCTGGAGCTTTTATGGCCTCGCGGACGTGCAAGTCGGCACAAGCCTTGCGATGACGCTCGTGTTCCTGGCAATCTTCATTGCCATCGTCGCGTGGATCTTCAAGACCGGGTATCGACTGAAGGCATAGCAAACCGCGGCGCCACGCGACGGGAAAGAAGGAGGGCGTTCATCCGATGAAAATCATCAGACGCACGAAACGAAATTTTCTCGGCGCGATGGCCGCGACGCTGGCGGGCGGCATTGCGCCGTGGCGGCAGGGGATGGCCGGCACGCGGGCGAGCGCCATTCCTGAGTTCGAGGTCGAGCACAGCCGCACGCACTGGCGCCGGCGCTTGTCCGCGCAGCAGTATCGCGTGTTGCGGCGTGGGGCGACAGAGCCGCCGTTTTCCAGTTCGCTTCTCGAAGAAAGCCGCAGGGGAACGTTCGCGTGCGCGGGCTGCGGGTTGCCGCTCTTTTCGTCGGAGACGAAGTTCGAAAGCGGAACCGGCTGGCCGAGCTTCTGGGTGCCGCTGGACGGCGCCGTATCGACGCATGCGAGCAGTGCGTCGGTACCGTTGCCGAATGAAGTGCATTGCCGGCGTTGCGGCGGTCACCTGGGCCATGTGTTCGACGACGGCCCGAATCCGACGGGCCTTCGCTATTGCATCAACGGCGCGGCGCTCGTCTTTCAAGCGGCGTGACATGCTGTCGGCGGCATCGCGAGGCGTGTCCTCTTGCGGCTATACCTTCGCCGGCCGGGGCAAAAAAGTTCGCACTCCCTGACAATCGACAACGGCCGCCGCGCGCCGGTCGGCAGATTAAGAAATATCTAGTGGCCGATGATCCGGCACTTGTTTAAGTTGTCGCTACTTTGTTGGCAGAGATCCCGCTCGCCGACGAAGGGCGTCCGTTCATTCCCGTGTCCGGACGTCGCGCTTTCCCTGAGCGCCGGACGCGCGTCGTCGACGCGCGTCCACTTCCTCCGCTCCCTCACGCAGTCGCGGCCACCAGCCGCACGCGCGTGATCTCGGACGGCGCGCCGAGCCGTTTCGGCGGACCCCAGTATCCCGTCCCGCGACTCGTATAGACCCAGAGCCCGTTGAACTTCACGAGTCCCGCGACGAACGGTTGCTGAAGGCGCACGAAGAAGTTCCACGGCAGGAACTGGCCGCCGTGCGTGTGTCCCGAAAGCTGTAACGTGAAGCCCGCTTCCGCTGCCGCCGGCGCGCTGCGCGGCTGGTGCGCCAGCAAGACGCGCACGAGCGCATCGGCCGGTGCGCCGTTGATTGCCTTCGCCGGATCGCTGTGGTGCGCCGGGTCGAAGCTGCCCGCGCTGTAATCGGTGACGCCCGCGATCACGGCCTGCGCGCCGTCATGGTCCACCACCACATGCTGATTCAGCAGCACCGTCAGTCCGAGCCGACGGAACTCCGCGATCCACTTGTCCGCACCCGAGTAATACTCGTGGTTGCCCGTCACGAGAAATGCGCCGTGCCGCGCGCTCAGGCCGGCGAGCGGGCGCGTGTGGTCGGAAAGATGCGGCACCGCGCCGTCGACGACATCGCCCGTCACCGCGATCACGTCCGGCTCCAAGCCGTTCACCGCCGCGACGATGCGCTCCACGTAAGGCCGCTTGATGGTCGGGCCAACGTGAATGTCGCTGATCTGCACGATGGTGAAGCCGTCGAGCGCGGCGGGCAAATCGGCGATCGGCACGTCGACGGTCACGACCGGCGCGCGCTTGCGCGCGTTGTAGAAGCCGATCGCGGACAGCAGAATGGCGAGAATCGGCACGGCGAGCGCGCTATCGGCGACGAGCGCGGGCGAACCGATGGGCGCACCGCGCAGCCAGTCGGCGAGATGCACGCACAAGAGGAGAACATCGCGTGCGAACGTCAGCAACAGCAGCGACGAGAAGAAGCCCATCGCGGTGAGGCCGCACCACGCGAGCCGGTCGGAAAGCGGCTGCGCCTCGATGTTGCGCGCCATCATCCCGAGTGGAATCAGAATCAGCGACGCGACGAGCCACGCTGCTGCGAGCACCTTGAGCGGCATGCCGACCGGCGCGGCCGGAATGAGCCGCCAGCCCACATAGAGGTGAAACAGAACACCGACACCGATGAAGCGGATGAAGAATGCGGAACGTCGCATAGCGCCCCTGTCGGGCCGGGTCGGCGCTCGTTGCGCTGCGCTCGGCCCCATGAAAGAAGGTTCGTGTGGATTCACAAGACGCGACGCAGACGGTCGCCATCAGGCAGCCGATTCTACCGGTTCGCTGGGAATCCCGCCTTGGGCGGTGGAGGTCGGTGCAGATGAGCGTCGGATCTACGATGTTGCACATTCGCTTCGGCGCGATCCAGCCTCCAGTGCTCACGGTATCGACGGCTCGGATTCAGAGCCACCGTGCAAAAAACGCACAGCGCTCAACGCGGAACTGGCAAGCATCGCCCGACTGGAGGAAGATGTGCGCCTTTCTGCTTTCGCGGTTGCGCAGCTTCGCAGCTTTGCAGCTTTGCGGCGCGCCGCAGGACTCATCTTGGCAAGGGCTTCCCTCATGACGACCGTTTCGTCCGACCACCGCTACACTGAAATCGCCGATCTCGCCGACGACGCGCTCTCACTGCGCGAGATTCGCCACGACATCCACCGTCATCCGGAGTTGTCGTATGAAGAGACGCGCACCGCCGCGCTCGTCGCCGCGAAGCTGGAAGAGTGGGGCTGGCAGGTGACGCGCGGCGTCGGCGGCACGGGCGTCGTCGGCACGCTGAAGGCGGGGGCCGGGACCAAGAGCATCGGCCTGCGCGCGGACATGGACGCGCTGCCGATCCTCGAGCAGTCCGGCAAGCCCTACGCGAGCGAAACGCCCGGGAAGATGCACGCGTGCGGTCACGACGGCCACACGACCATGCTGCTCGGCGCGGCCCGGCATCTGGCGCGCACGCGGCGCTTCAACGGCACGGTGCACCTGTATTTTCAGCCGGCGGAAGAGCACGGCGTGCCGAGCGGCGCGCAGAAGATGATCGAAGAGGGCCTCTTCGACCGCTTTCATTGCGATGCTGTGTTCGGCGTGCACAACCATCCGGGCGCGCAGCCGGGCACGTTCCTCTTCCGCAAGGGGCCGTTCATGGCGGCGGGCGATCAGGTGTCGATCGTGATCGAAGGCGTCGGCGGGCATGCGGCGCGGCCGCATCTGTCGGTCGATCCGGTGGTCGTCGCGGCGAGCATCGTGATGGCGCTTCAGACGATCGTCGCGCGCAACGTCGACCCGGCGCAGCCCGCCGTCGTGACCGTCGGCTCCATGCACGCGGGGACGGTCAACAACGTGATTCCGAACCGCGCGACGCTCGAACTGTCGGTGCGCTCGTTCAGCCCGGAGGTGCGCGCGCTGCTCAAGCGCCGCATTCAGGAACTGGTGGAGTCGCAGGCGGCGAGTTACGGCGCGAAAGCGACGGTGAAGTATCTCGAAGGCTATCCGGTCGTCGTCAATTCGGACGCGCAGACCGAGTTCGCGACGCAAGTGGCGCGCGAACTCGTCGGCGAGGAAAACGTCGTCGCGCACGCGGATCTGCTGATGGGCAGCGAGGATTTCGCATTCATGTTGCAGGAGCGGCCGGGCACGTTCCTGCGCATCGGCAACGGTGCGGGCGAGGACGGCTGCATGGTCCACAACCCGCATTACGACTTCAACGACAAGAATTTGCCGGTCGGCGCGGCGTACTGGGCGCGGCTCGTAGAGCGGTTTCTGGAAGCGTGAGCCGCCCGGCTGCCTGAAAATTACGCGGGCAGCTTGAAACTGCCGATCGCCTCGCGCAGCACGTCCACCTGATCCTTCAGCGAATGCGCGGCGGCGGCGGCTTCTTCGACGAGCGCCGCGTTTTGCTGCGTCACCTGGTCCATCTCGACGACCGCGCGATTCACCTGTTCGATGCCCGCGCTCTGCTCGCGCGAGGCATCGCTGATCTCGTCGAGAATCTCGTTCACGCGGCGCACCGACTGCACGATTTCGCCCATCGTCGCGCCCGCGTTCGAGACGAGCGATGCGCCTTGCTGCACCGTCTGCGTCGAGGTCTCGATCAGCGCCTTGATTTCCTTGGCCGCCGTCGCGGAACGTTGCGCGAGGCTGCGCACTTCCGCCGCGACCACCGCGAAGCCGCGGCCCTGTTCGCCGGCGCGCGCCGCTTCGACTGCGGCATTCAGCGCCAGAATGTTCGTCTGGAACGCGATGCCGTCGATCACGCCGATGATGTCGCCGATCTGCTGCGAACTCGCGGTGATGCGCGTCATCGTGTCGATGACTTCGCTCACCACGCCGCTGCCGCGCGTCGCCACGTCCGCCGCCTGTTCCGCGAGCCGCGCCGCTTGCGCCGCGCTTTGCGCGTTGTTCTTCACGTTGGCGGTCATTTCGTCCATGCTCGACGCCGTCTGCACGAGCGCGGCCGCCTGTTCCTCGGTGCGTTGCGAGAGGTCGGTGTTGCCCGCCGCGATCTCGGACGCGCCCACGTTGATGTTCTCGGTCCCGTTGCGCACGCGCGAGACGGTCTCGACGAGCCCGCGCTGCATCGTCGAAAGGGCGTGCAGCAGGCTCGTCGTGTCGTCCGGATGCACGGTCACGGCCGTCGTCAGATCGCCGTGGGCCATGCGGTGCGCGGCGCCCACTGCCAACTCCAGTTCGCCGCCGAGATTGCGCTTGATGCTGCGCACGACGACGAGCATCGCCACCGTCGCCGCCGCGCCGAGAAGCACCGTGACGAGCAGCCAGCGCAGCGCGCTCGCGTAGAACGCGCTTTGCACGTCGTCCATGTACATGCCGGTCACGATGTACCAGTCCCACGGCGCAAACCGTTGCGAATACGAGAGTTTCGCGACCGGCTTGTCGTTGCCCGGCTTCGACCAGAGATAGTGCACGAAACCGCCGCCCGGCTGGTCGCCCGCCTTGACGATATCGACGAAAAGCCGCGTGCCCGCCGGATCGGCGTAGTTCGACATGTCCTGGCCGATCATCGCAGGCTTGATCGGATGCATGACCATGGTCGGGTGCGAATCGTTGATCGACAGATAACCATCCGTGCCGTAACGGATCGCGGCGACCACGGCCAGCGCCTGCTTCTTCGCGTCTTCGTCGGTCAGGGTCTTGTTGGCGGCGAGCGCGGCGTAGTGCGACACGATCGCATGCGCCTCGCCGACGAGCGACTTCAACTGTTCCTTGCGGTCGTCGATCATCGACGCGCGGTTCTGCCACGCGCCGATCATGCCGATGGCGATCAGCCCGATCCACAGCACGGCGATCAGCGAGCCGAGCTTCTTGTTCAACGTCATTTTGTTCATAGGTGCGCCCGCATGTCTTCGTTGGATTAACGTGTCTTCCACGAAGCGACGGCGCGCGCCGCCGCTCGTCTGCTTTACGGCAGGCGATGCGGCGGTTGTAGGGCGGGGATACCCGTAAAGCGAGGCTCGCGCGGCGGCTCAGAAGCGCCGGATCGGGTCCTTGTCGGGCGGCGCGTCCGGGTGCTGCGGCTCGTCCGGGCGATGCCCCGGCGAGGGCGGCGTGAGCGGATCGGCTTCCGGATCACGATTCGGGTCCGCAATCGGGTCCGGAACGGGACTGGTCTGCAAGTCGAATTTCATGATGGTCCCCGAAAGAAGGTCACGAGGCATCGTACACGGCTGGCATGTGCAGCGTGAACGGACGGCCCGGATGCGCGTGCTCGACATCGGATAGTTCGGCGCGGGCGCGTCGCGTGATCGCGTCGCTGCCGACGGCGCGCGGCTGCTCCGCGAGCACGATATGCGGCGTGCCGAGCGCGCGAGCGACCGCGACGGGCGAGGGCGCGGCGGCGTCGTCGGAGAGGAGAAGCTGCGCATCCGCGATCAGGCGCGGCAGCGTGCGCGGCCCGACGGCGCCCGCCAGAAAGAGCGCCGCCGTCTGCATCGCGCCGAGCACGCCGGCGGTTCGCTCGGGATCGGGCGCGTCGCCGACGATCGCGATCTGCCAGCCATCGGCGGCGAGCTGATCGGCGACATCGGCGTATTGCTCGGCGCTCCACGCGGGCGTGGACATATGGCTGCCCGGGTGAATCAGCACCAGCCGCTCGCGCTCGATGCCGTGAAACGCGACGAGTTCGTCGTATTCCGCGTCCGACATGTCGCCCGACGGCGCGCGCGGCCCGGCGCTCGGCGCATCGGGAACGAGCGCGAGATCCGGTGAAAGCACGTCGGTCAACTGGGACAAGGGGAAAAGGGGATCGGCTCGCATTCTGACTCCTGCAAAGGGCGTGGCCGCGTGAGCGGACTGCGGGAGTAGTTCCAGCACGTCGCATGCCCAGCTGACCGTGCGGTGACGCGCAGAGCCAAAGTAAAACCGCCGCCTCGCGTCGAGCGAGAGCGGCGGTCTGCGTTGCCGGAGGATGCGAGAAGGCTCAGGTCTCGGAAGGACCGTCCTCGGCGGGCAAGGTTTGCGGCGTGAACGCGTCGGCGCGGCGGCGGATGCCGTCGATTTCGCCGGTCACGAAGGTGCGGTTGTCGGCGGCGAGCGCCTGCTGATACGACGCGCCTTCCGGCACGCGATGCAGGAGCGCGCGCAATTCGCCCTGCGTCGTCTGCTCGACCGGCTCGTAGTCGTAGAGGCCGAGCAGGAGTTCGGCGCGCTGGTGCAGCAGAAATAGGCACGAGGCGAACGCCGCGACGGCCAGCACTTCCTGCACGCCGAAGCGGATTTCGCGCGGCAGCGGCGAAAACGACAGCCACGCGACGAACGCCGCGCCGACGACCGCCAGCGCGATGGTCGCATTGAGCAGCCAGCCGGCGCGGGCGACGATGCGCTCGCGTTCGGTGTGCAACTGGCGCGCCGACTTCGGCACGAGCGCGGTCACGGAAAGTTGCTGCTGCAAGGCGTCGAGCGGAAGAGCGGCCATGAAAGTGTCTTGGAGAAAGCGCCGAAGCGGCGCGACACCGGTATAACGCTTTGCTTACAGGACCGTTGACGATGCTTTCGTCTTGTTGCCTTCTGTTTCCGGTTGTTGCAATTCAGGTCAGCGCGTCGGGTCCGTCGGGTCCTTTATCGGCGTGCGCACGGTGGCGGTGCCGTCGGCGATCTGCTGCGCGAACACGAGCGCCTCGACAATCGTTCCGAACACTTCCGCGCGGATTTTGTCGTCGGTCAGGCGCAGCAGATACGACGGATGATAGGTCGGCACGACAATGCGCCCCTTGTGCTCGATCGTTTTGCCGAGATACTCGGAAAGCGCCGTGCGATGCCCGGTCAGCGCCTTGAGCGCCGTGGCCCCGAGCGCGACGACCACCTTCGGCCCGATGCGCGTCAGTTCTTCGTCGAGCCAATGGCGGCAGGCTTCGCGCTCGCGCTGCGACGGCGTGACGTGCAGCCGCTCGTTGTCCTTTCCGTGCGCGTCCCACTTGAAATGCTTTACCGCGTTGGTCAGATAAAGCGACTCGCGTTCGAGCTGCGCCTCGCGGATGGCCTCGTCGAGCAGTTGCCCCGCCGGGCCGACGAACGGCTTGCCCGCGCGGTCTTCGTGGTCGCCCGGCTGCTCGCCGACCAGCATGACGCGCGCCCCCGCCGGACCCGCGCCAGGCACGGCCTGCGTGGCGTTGCGCCAGAGCGAGCAGCGTTTGCACGCGTCGAGCGAGGGCGGCTCTTTCAGCGACGTGCCGTTGAGCGGCTCCAGATCCGTATTCAGCGCGACTTCCATGTCCGCCGGCACGTTGCACGGATGGCGGTCGCGCCGCGTGTAAGGATCGGCCCGGGCGATCAGCGCGGGATCGGCGCGCTTGTTGTCCGAGTTCTTCCAGTAGCGCACCGGCATGTGCGACGCCATTTCGGCGGCATTTTCCTGCGCAGGCGTAAAGGTGCTCTCGTAATACGCGAGCCACAATGCCTCGATGGCGTCGCCGCTCACGGCCTCGCCGCTCATGGCGTCCGGGCCCACGCCGAAGTCCATGGGCTTTTCCTCCGGCTCGCTCGTGCGGTCCACGCGCAGCAGGGCGCCGTCCCAGAACGCCGCGCCGTGCGGCGTGGCGATCATCCACGTGGCGCTGCCCATGCGCGTGGCGAAATACATGGCGGCGTGCTCCAGCAGGTCGTGCACCGGCTCGCACCAGCTGATGAACTCCGGCGGCCCGAGCGACGAATCCCGGTGCCGGAAGCGCAGCGTCTTGCGCATTCTGGTTTCTTCCGCCTCCACGATTTCGATCATTCGAAGGAGCCGCTGCCCGTCCTCGTCTTCCGGCGATGCCACCGCGCGGTCGCCCTGCGTCCAGCGCCACAGCACCCTGTAAAGAAACGGCCAGCGGTCCGGCGCGCGGTAACACGCCGCCGTTTCCAGCATGGCGAGAAATTCGCGGGCGATTTTCACGGGCTTCGGCGCATTCGGATTCGCCGGGCCGCACGGCGAACCGACGGTGCCGAACACGGTTGCCGATGCGCTCGACTCCCGCCACAGCACGTCTTCCGGCGGCACGCCCTCCATGACGAGCGAGCGCGCAACGGTGCGCCATGCAGCGAACGACGGATCAAGAGTGACGCTTTTCATCGGAAACCGGAACCAGAAAAAGCCGAAAAGTACTGTATATCCATACAGTAATTCTAGCGATGGCTCCGGCCGGTAGGCAACCTTTTTAAGGTGGTCGTGCCCTTTTGACGCTGCGGGCCGCGTGCAGTCAGCCCTGCTGCAGATCACCCGGCTGATCGACGTCGCGCAACACGTTCGGGTCGTCGACTTCCACCAGAAGCGGCGCCGCTGCCGCGAAGATGGCGCGCGCTCCGGCGTCGCCGTCCAGGGCGGCGAGCGTCGCGCGATGCGTCAGCCCGAAGCCGACCGGATGCCCGCGTTGCCCGCGATACGCCGGCGCGACGAGCGCCGCGCCCGCATCCAGCGGCCGCGCGACGGCTTCGATCGTCGCGGGCTCGATCCACGGCATGTCGCCGAGCGCGACGATCCATCCTTCGGCTTCTGACGTCGCGCGCACTGCGGCGGCGAGCGTCGCGCCCATGCCGCGCGCGGCGTCCGCGCTGAAGATCACGTCGCAGCCGGCTTCGTTGAGCACGTCCGCGAGCTTCTCGGCGCCCGGCCGCACGACCGCGATCACGTCGGACGCAACCGAAAGCAGCCGTCGCGCGGACTGGAACACGACCGGCGTGCCGCCGGGCAGTGTCGCGAGGAGCTTGTTGTGCAGGCCGGAAGGATCGAAGCGGGTGCCGAGGCCCGCCGCCAGCAGGATGCCGGTCGCAGTGGACGAGTAGGTCATCGCGCGGCTCGAGAGACAAGGAAAGCCGATTGTGCAGTGCGACGAGAGGCGGGGCAAGCGCGAAGAAATGCTGCGCCTGACCCCGCCGTGATGCGCCGTTCAGGCGGTGCGCGGCATCACTTTGTCGAGCGTGATCGGCAGATCCCGCACGCGCACGCCCGTCGCGTGATACACCGCATTGCCGATCGCCCCGGCCACGCCCGTAATGCCGATCTCGCCGATTCCCCGCACGCCCAGCGGATTGATGAACGGGTCCGGCTTGCCGACGAACGCGATGTCGATCTGTCCGATATCCGCGTTCACCGGCACGTGGTACTCCGCGAGATTGGCGTTGGTGTAGCGGCCATAGCGCGGATCGAGATCGCTCTTTTCCATCAGCGCCGAGCCGACGCCCCACACGATGCCGCCCATCAACTGGCTGTGCGCGGTCTTTTCGTTGAGCAGATTGCCGACGTCGTACACGCCGACGATGCGCGGCACGCGGATCGTGCCCAATTCGGCATCGACGTGCACTTCCGCGAACACCGCGCCGAACGAGTGGAACGCGTACTCCTTCTTCTCGTCGCCGGGTTTCGTCGTCGCGATCGCTTCGATCGGCTTGCCGCCGTTGCGCGCGATGACGGCCGCCGCCGGATCGCGTTTGTCCGGGTTCGAGCGGCTCACGACCCAGCCGTTGTTCACGGTCACGTCCTCGCGCGACAGTCCCGCGACGGGCGAGCCGCGGTCGGCGATCGCCATCGCGATGAGCTGATCGCGCGCCTGTCTGGAGGCCGCCTGCACCGCCGGCGACACGCTCGCGACCGACTGCGAGCCGCCCGAGCCGGGCGCCTTCGGCAGCGACGAATCGCCGAGCGCGAAGTTGACGTAGTCGGGCGGAAAGCCGAGCGCGTCCGCCGCCACTTGCGTCATCACCGTGTACGTGCCGGTGCCGAGATCCTGCGTGCCGGCGGCGACCATCGCGGTGCCGTCGGGCAGAATGCGCGCAATCGCAGACGACTCGCTCCGATTGGCCGGATACGTCGCCGTCGCCATGCCCCAGCCGATGAGCGTATTGCCTTCGCGCATCGACCTCGGCGCGGCGCGGCGCTTCGGCCAGCCGAACTTCTGCGCGCCTTGCTGATAGCACTCCATCAGCGCCTTGCTGGACCACGGCTTCTTGTCCTGCGGCTCCATGTTCGCGTAGTTCTTGATGCGCAACGCGAGCGGGTCCATCGCGAGTTGATACGCCATTTCGTCCATCGCCGTTTCCAGCGCGAACGAGCCGCTCATTTCGCCCGGCGCGCGCATGAAGGTCGGCGTGCCGACATCGAGCTTCACGAGCTTGTGCGACGTGGAGAGATTCGGCACCGCGTAGGACATGCGCGTAACGATCGCCGAGCTTTCGGTCCAGTCCTCGAACGTGGATGTCGTCGATACGACGTCGTGGCGCATGCCGGTCATCGTGCCGTCCTCGCGCGCGCTGACCGCGATGCGCTGTTCGGTGAACGGCCGGTTGCCGACCATGCCGAACATCTGCGTGCGATCGAGCACGAGCTTGACCGGCCGCCCCGTCTGCTTCGCCGCCATCGCGGCCAGCACGACATGCGACCACACCGAGCCCTTGCAGCCGAAGCCGCCGCCGACGAACGGGCAGATCACGCGCACGTCGTCCTCCGGAATGCCGAAGAACTTCGCCACCGAACTGCGCGCGCCGGAGACGCCTTGCGTCGTGTCGTAGAGCGTGAGCTTCGGGCCGTCCCAGCGCGCGAGCGTCGCGTGCGGCTCCATCGGATTGTGATGCTCGATAGGCGTCGTGTAGACCGTATTTAGCCGCGTCGGACCCTGACGCAGGCCGGCATCCACGTCGCCGCGCTGCGTCGTGATCGCGCGTCCCATCATCTTTTGCGGCTGATACGCCGTGGGCCTCGCGCGGTCGAAATCCGCGTTCGGCGTGGCGGCGTCATAGCGGATATCGACGAAACGCGCCGCGCCCTGGGCATGTTCGAGCGTATCCGCGACGACGACCGCCACCGGCTCGTTGCTGTAGCGCACCTCGTTGTTTTGCAGGAGCGACAGGCCGCGAATCGCGGGCGGCTGCGCGTCGGGCTTGCCGCTGTGCGGCAGGCGCATCGCGTTGCGGTACGTCATCACGAAGAGCACGCCGGGCATGGACTGCGCGCGGCTCGCGTCGATCGACGCAATGCGGCCTTTCGCCACCGTGCTGGTGATGAGCACCGCGTGCGCGAGCTTGGCCTCGCTGTTGTCGCCGCAATAACGCGCCTGGCCCGTGACCTTCAGCACGCCGTCCGTGCGATCCATCGGTTGACCGATGACACTCATGCGACACCTCCTGCTTGTTTGACGGCGCGGACGATCGCCCGTTGCGCGAGCGTCACCTTGAACGCGTTGTCGCGTCGCGGTTGCGCGCCCTGCACCGCGAGCGCGGCGGCGCTTTGCAGCGTGGCGGCATCGAGCGTCTTGCCGACGAGCGCCGCCTCGGTCGCGCTCGCGCGCCACGGTTTATGCGCGACGCCGCCGAGCGCGATGCGCGCGGTCCTGACCGTGTTGCCGTCCATCTGCAACGCCGCCGCCACCGAGACGAGCGCGAACGCATAGCTCGCCCGGTCGCGGATCTTCAGATACTTCGAGTGGCCGGCGAAAAGCGGCGGCGGCAGATCGACGGCGGTGATCAGCTCGCCCGGTTTCAGCGTCGTATCGAGATCGGGCCGGTCGCCCGGCAGCCGATGGAACTCCGCGAACGGAATGACGCGCTCGCCGTTCGGACCGGTCACGCGCACGACGGCATCGAGCGCGGCGAGCGCCACGCTCATGTCCGACGGATTCGTCGCGATGCACTGATCGCTCGCGCCGAGAATCGCGTGAATGCGCGTATTGCCGTCGAGCGCGGCGCATCCGCTGCCCGGCGCGCGCTTGTTGCATTGGGGAAAGCCGGTGTCGTAGAAGTAGTAGCAGCGCGTGCGCTGCATCAGATTGCCGCCGACGGTCGCCATGTTGCGCAGTTGCGCCGACGCGCCCGCGAGCAGCGCCTGCGACAGCAGCGGATACCGCTCGCGCACCCACGTGTGATTGGCGGCGTCGCTGTTGCGCACGAGCGCGCCGATGCGCAAGCCGCCGTCCGGCAGCGGCGTCACGCCGCCGAGGCCGTCGATATGCGTTATATCGACGAGCCGCGCCGGGCGCGCGACGCCGTTCTTCATGAGATCGAGCAGGTTCGTGCCGCCGCCGATGAACACCGTGCCCGGCTGGCCGCCCGCCTGCACCGCCGAGCCGATGTCGGCGGCGCGCTGATAGGAGATCGCGTCCATGTCGTCTCCTTAACTGCGCGTCGAAGCGACGGTCTTCACCGCCGCGACGATGTTCGGATACGCGCCGCAGCGGCAGATGTTGCCGCTCATACGCTCGCGGATTTCGTCGTCCGAGAGTTGCGGCGGGCGAAAGCGCACGTCGGCGGTGGCGGCGCTCGCGTCGCCGTTGCGGTATTCGTCGATCAGCGCCGTCGCCGAGCACAACTGACCCGGCGTGCAGTAGCCGCACTGGAAGGCGTCCTTATCGATGAACGCCTGTTGCAGCGGGCTCAGGCTGTCGGCGGCGGGCGCGAGCCCCTCGACGGTCGTCACGCTTTCGCCCTCGTGCATGACGGCGAGCGTCAGACACGAATTGATCCGCCTGCCGCCGACGATGACCGTGCACGCGCCGCACTGGCCGCGGTCGCAGCCCTTCTTCGTGCCGGTGAGTCCCGCGTATTCACGCAACGCATCGAGCAGCGTGGTGCGCGCTTCGACCTGCAATTCGTACGGATGACCGTTGATGGTCAGCTTGACCGGCATGACCGGCGCGGCGGATGGCGGCATCGGCGTGGCTGCCTGCGCGTCCGCTTGCTGCGCGCCGGCTTGCTGCGCGTGCGCAAGCGGCGTCGCGGTCACGGCCGCTGCCGCCGCGGCCGATTGAAGAAAGCGCCTGCGCGACGGCTTTTGCGCCGCGTCGTCGACGGGAGGTGAAGCTTTATTGACTGGAGACATGGCGAAAGAAGGCTCCTCGCTCGTTCGGAAGGGCGTCGTCCGGCTCGGGTCTTCGTGGGCTGATCGCTCGCGGCCGACGCGACTTTCGGCCGATGAGCGCCGGTGCCCGGGTCCGCGCGGCGCAAGGTGTCTGCGAGCCGAAGCGCAGCCGACTGTAAGGCGACCGAACGTTCGGCAATTCGCGACCGCATCTCTATGCAAGTCGGGTGCCACGGCTTGTCGCGCGGGCGTTCTGTCGGGCATGGGTCCGAGCGTGCGCGTAAATCCTGCATCCGCGAGTAAATCCGCGTTCGCCTCGCCCTTGCCATCGTTTCGGTATTTGTCAGGAACGAGGCCGCACTTTGTGACGTTTTCTCGGTTCCACACGTCGCACAATCGCGTGAAGTCCGCTCCGAATCCGTCCATGACAGCCGACGCCGATCGCTATCACGCCGCCTTTTCCCACTATTCGAACGCCCGCTTCGACGACGCCCTCGCGCTGCTCGCGCCGATGCTCGCGCGCCATCCCGCGACGAGCGAAGTGCTGAACCTCGCGGCGATGTGCGCGTTCCGTGCCGATCGTCACGAACTCGCCGATGCTTATTGGCAACGCGCGATGCAAGAGCATCCACACGACGCGGGGTCGTACAGCAACTTCGCGAGCGCGCTGACTGCCCGGGGCCGCCTGAGCGAGGCGCGGGCGCTCTATCGCCGGGCGGTCGAACTGCGGCCGGACTTCGTCGAGGCGCATTACAACTTGGCGAACGTGTTGCAGAAGCTCGGCCATAACGACGAAGCCGAAGCGTCCTTCCGAGAGGCGCTGCGCCTGAGACCGGATTTCGCGGAAGCGCACCTGAACCTGGCGGCGTTCCTCGCGCACGCGCGCCGCCTGCCCGAAGCGGAGGCAGCGTACCGGCAGGCGCTGGCCGCGCGGCCCGGCTACGCCGAAGCGCACAACAACCTCGGCAATTTGCTGAAAGACGCCGGCCGGTTCGATGAAGCCGTCGCGCACCTTAAGCAGGCCGTCGCCGCTCGTCCGGACTGGGCGGACGCGCATTTCAACCTCGGCAACGCGTACAACGCGCGAGCGTCGCTCGGCGAAGCGCGCAGCGCCTATCGCAATGCCGTGGCGCTGCGTCCGGATTTCGCCGGCGCGCTGACCAATCTCGGCGGCGTGCTGGACGCGCTCGGCTGCCTGAAGGATGCAGAAGAGGCGTATCGGCGGGTGCTTGCCATCGAGCCGGATTCGGCGGACGCGCATTGCAATCTGGCAAACGTGATTTATCGCGATGTCGCGCTCGGCCGCCGCGAGCGATTGCCGGAAGCCGAAGCGTCGTATCGGCGCGCGCTGGCGCTTCGGCCGGGCTTCGGCGCCGCGTTGATCAATCTCGGCAATCTGCTGCGCGAGGACAGCGCGCGTTCGGCGGAGGCGCAGGCCCTATTCCGCGAGGCGCTGCGCGTCGATCCCGAATCGGCCGATGCGCGGCTCAATCTCGCGACGACGCTCCTGCGCGCGGGCGATTTCGCCGAAGGATGGGCTTGCTTCGAAGCTCGCTACGACGCGCGCCTCTCGCAGCGCTCGGTTCTTCCGCCGCAGGTGTCGTATGCGCAATGGCGCGGCGAACCGCTCGCGGGGAAATCGCTGCTCGTGGTCACGGAGCAGGGCTTCGGCGACAGCATCCAGTTCATCCGCTATCTGCCGATGCTGAAGGCGCAACGCGCGGCAAAGCTGACGGTCGTGTGCCCGCCGGCGCTCGCCGCGCTGCTCGAATCCGCCGATGGCACCTCGCAATGTATTGCACCGGATGCGCTCCCCGCGCTGCCGCCGCACGACTACTGGTGCTTTCTGATGAGCCTGCCCGCGCTAGCCGGCACGACGCTGGAGACGATTCCCCGCGCGACGCCTTATCTCCACGCGGACGCATCGCGCATCGAGTATTGGAAGCGCCGCTTGCCGGATACGCCGAAGGTCGGCATCGCATGGTCGGGCGAGCCGCGCCCGTGGATGCCGGACTCGTTCGGCGCGTTCAGCCGCCGCTGGCTCGATGCGTCTCTGTGCGAGCCGCTTTTCGCGACGCCCGGCGTGACGTTCGTGAGCCTGCAAAAAGGCCCGACCGCGCGCGCCCAGCTTGCCGCGCTGCCCGGCCGGCTGCGCCCGCTCGACCTGATGAACGACGTCGCCGATTTCGCCGATACGGCCGCGATCATCGCGTCACTGGACCTCGTGATTTCCGTCGATACGGCGGTCGCGCATCTGGCCGGCGCGCTCGGCAAACCGGTGTGGATTCTGCTGTGCGCGAACGCCTGCTGGCGCTGGCTGGACGACCGCGACGACTCGCCGTGGTACCCAACCGCGCGGCTTTTCCGCCAGCGCGCGCCGGGTCAGTGGATCGAGGTCATCGAGCGCGTCGTCGATGCGCTGACCGACTGGCGTCGCCCGAAAGACGTCACGCCTCGCTCTCCATGATCCGGTCGATCCACCGCGCGTTCTCGCCCGCGGATCCGATGCCCGCGTGCTTGGCCATCGGCACGAAGAAATGCGTGGCGATCGGCAGCTTCGACGTTTCGAGCCAGTTCGTCAGATGCGCTTCCAGCCGCCGCCCGGGCGCTCGCAGTTCTTCGCGCAGAACCGGCGGCAGTTTCTCGAAGTGACGCATGTCCGTCTGATACGGCTCGGGCGCGACGCACAGCGCGTTCGGACGGCCTTCGACATCGGCGGGAAGGCGCTCCAGCGCTTGATGCAACAGCGCGACGCCGAGCCCTTCGCCACGCCAGGGTTTGCGCACTTCCCACTTGCTGATGTAGATCACGCGGTGCGTGCTGTAGATTTCGCACAGCCGCTCGTGCCCGAGCGCCTCCGTCGATGCCAGCGCGAGCGAGAGCATCTCGCCCGAATAGGTGTCGAGCGTGTAAACGAGATCGGCGCTCTTCGTGAGCGGCGGCACCTTCACGAGCTTCAGTTCGACCGCCGCCGCAACGATATCGCTGCCCGCTTCGTGAAAGACGGCGAACGCGGTGCCGAGCCGCTCGTCGTCCACTTGCGGATACTCGTGGCGATAGGTCATCGTGAAGAGCAGCGGGCCGATTTTCTCGCGATACGCGAGCGGCCGGTCCACGTCGTAGTCGTCGGTGCCTTGCAGGCCGTACGGGTCGTAGTCGCGCTTTTCGCGGCGCTCGCCGCTTTCCACCGACGACGCCAGCGCGGCAAGCGGCCGGCGCGACTCCGGCACGAGATCTTCCGGCAGCCCTTCCCACGAAAGACGCAGGAACTCGCGTCCGCCACGGTAATGTGCCTCGAACAGCGACGCGACCGGCTGGCTCGCGACCGGATCGAGGATGCGCTGCGCGCATTCGAGCGCGCGGTCGAGCAGTTGATCGGCTTCGGCGGGATCGGGCGCGAGCGGCGGTTCGTCGGCTCGCGGCGCGGCGGGCAACCCTTGCGCGACGCGCGCCTTGTGCGCCAGTTCGAGCCACTCGTCGGCGGCGCGTTCGGCGATAAAGCCCGCCGCGATCCGGTAGCCCGTCAGCACGACCGACTGGCCGGTATCGCCGAGCGGGAACACATACTCGTCCGACATCGCTTCGTCCACCGTGACCGCGACGAAGGTCTCGCGCGGCAGCGGCGCGTTGGCCGCCGAGTCGAAACGGGCGTGGGACAGGACATGCGCGGCGAGGTCGGACGCGGCGGGACCGAATTCCGAACCCGGGCCGGGAAGCAGCTTCAGAAGAGGTAAGTCGATGGTGCCCGATGTGCTCATGAGTGCCGTCTCCGATCGTGAACGGCTATCGTAACAAACCGTGCCACTTCAGGAGAGCGGGCGCAGGACGTGCTTCTCGCTCGACAGTTCGACTCGGTGGTGGAGAAACGCCATGAACAGCGAGAGTCACGAAGGCGGTTGCGCGTGCGGCGCGTTTCGCTTTCGCGCGAAGGGCACGCCGCGGCGCGTCGCACTGTGTCACTGCATGACCTGCCGGCGCGTACATGGCTCGGCGTTCGGCGCGTACGCGATCTTTCCCCGCGATCAAGTGGAGATGAGCGGCGCGCTCAAAACGTGGGAAAGCTCGGAAGACGGGCGGCGGCATTTCTGTCCGGTCTGCGGATCGGTGGCGTATATGGAGTTCGTGAGCCGCCCGGAAGTGGATCTGCCGCTCGGCGCATTCGATGAAACCGGCCTCTTCGAGCCGGCCTACGAGCTTTGGTGCGTGCACCGCGAGCCGTGGCTTCCGAGCGGCGCGCGCCCGGAATACGCCGAGGAACGGACGGCATGATCGCGCGCCGCCGTTGCTTGCATCCCAAAAGGTGAGCGCCATGCCGGCACGCGAGGGACACATTCGCATCGGCATTTCGGGCTGGCGTTATGCCGGCTGGCGCGGCGTGTTCTATCCGAAGAAGCTCGCGCAGGCGCGCGAACTCGAATTCGCGTCGCGCGCGGTGCAGACGGTCGAGATCAACGGATCGCATTATTCGCTGCAAAGCCTCTCGAGCTGGCGCGCGTGGCACGAGGCCACGCCGGACGGCTTCGTCTTCAGCGTGAAAGGGCCGCGCTATCTGACCCACATGCTGCGTTTTCGCGATGAAACGGCGATTCCCGCCATCGCCAATTTCTTCGCTTCTGGTGTGCTCGCGCTGGACGAAAAGCTCGGGCCTTTCCTGTGGCAGTTTCCGCCGAACTTCAGTTTCAAGCCCGAATCGTTCGAACGGTTTCTCGAACTCTTGCCGAAGGACACGCAAGCCGCCGCCGCGCTCGCGCAGCAGCACGACACGCGCGTGAAAGAGCCGTGGTTCGAGGCGCGGCGCAAGCGGGCGCTGCGCCATGCCATCGAAATCCGTCATCCGAGCTTCTGCACCGATGCCTTCGTGAAACTTCTGCGCAAGCACGGCGCGGCGCTCGTCGTATCGGACTCCGTGGCGGACTGGCCGTATGCCGAAGACCTCACGTCCGACTTCATGTATCTGCGGCTGCACGGCACCGAAACGCTCTACGGCGGCGCGTATTCCGACGACGCGCTCGACGGCTGGACGCGGCGTATCGAGCGATGGGCGGCGGGCGGGCAGGTCGAGGATGCGCGGCTCATCTCGACGGCGGCGGCACGCCGCCGCGCATCGCGCGACGTGTACTGCTACTTCGACAACGACCAGAAAGTGCAAGCGCCTTTCGATGCCCGCCGGCTGATGGAACGCCTCGGCGTGAAGCCGGAAAGCGGCGGCTGAAGCGAACTGTAAGCCGGCTGCATCGGGCTATTTCGTGTCCGAATCGAACGGGACACGGATTGTCCCGCCGGAACTGCATTCTTCACTCAACGGTCCGACCCATTGCATCGATTGCATTCGCGTCAGGAAAATAAGACGATAAGCGGCGTGCTTCGCGCAAAAGAAAAAGCAGTCAAGAAAGCGACGAGCGAGGCACGCGCGCCGGATGCGCGGCAAGCGGCAGGATCGAGAACCTTTGACCTTCAAAGCCTACGAGGAGCATCGATACCATGGCGAAGCAACCGGTTAGCGGCAGCGACAAAACCCATCCCGAGGGCGCGAAGTGCGTCGGCGCGTGCGACCTCGGCGAGCAGATCGAAGTCATCGTCATGCTGCGGCGCAAGGACGAAGCGGGCTTTCGCCAGATGATGGCGCGCATCGACGCGGGGGACGCTCCCGCGCAGTCCGTCACGCGAGACGAATTCGACAAGCGCTTCGGCGCATCCGAGGACGATGTCGAGAAAATCAAGAAGTTTGCCGCAGAGAACGGCCTGACCGTCGTGCGCGCCGAGCCGAGCACGCGCAGCGTCGTGCTCAAAGGCAGCATCGACCAGTTCCAGAAGGCGTTCGACGTGAAGCTCGAACGCTTCCAGCATCACAACATCGGCGAGTATCGCGGGCGCAGCGGCCCGGTGAACGTCCCGGACGATATCCACGACGCCGTTACCGCCGTGCTCGGCCTCGACAGCCGGCCGCAGGCGCGCCCGCATTTCCGCTTCCGGCCGCCGTTCAAGCCGGCGCGCGGCGTCACGCCTGCATCGTTTTCGCCCGTCGATCTCGCCGCTCTTTACGACTTCCCCGAAGGCGACGGCGCGGGGCAGTGCATTGCGATCATCGAGCTTGGCGGCGGCTATCGCGACTCGGATCTGTCCGCGTACTTCGCGAAGCTCGGCGTGAGGTCGCCGAAAGTCGTGTCGGTGAGCGTGGACAACGCGAAGAACGCACCGACGGGCAATCCGAACGGGCCGGACGGCGAAGTGATGCTCGACATCGAAATCGCGGGAGCCATCGCGCCGGGCGCGCGCATCGCCGTGTACTTCGCGCCGAACAGCGACGCGGGTTTCGTCGATGCCGTCAATCGCGCGATTCACGACAACACGAACAAGCCGTCCGTCGTGTCGATCAGTTGGGGCGGACCCGAGACGAGCTGGACGTCGCAGGCCATCAACGCGTTCAACGACGTGCTGCAAAGCGCCGCCGCGCTTGGCGTGACGGTGTGCGCGGCAGCGGGCGACAGCGGCTCGTCGGACGGCGTGGGCGACGGCTCGAATCACGTCGATTTCCCGGCCTCAAGCCCGTATGTGCTCGGCTGCGGCGGCACGAGCCTCGCGGCGTCGGCGCAGTCCATCACGCATGAAGTGGTGTGGAACGACGGCGATCAGGGCGGCTCGGGCGGCGGCGGGGTCAGCGCGGTGTTTCCGCTGCCCGCGTGGCAGAAGGGCTTGAGCGTCGCGCACACGGGCGGCAAGCACACGCCGCTTTCGAAGCGCGGCGTGCCCGACGTGGCCGGCGACGCCTCGCCGCAAACCGGCTACGAAGTCGTGATCGACGGCGAGGAAACCGTCGTCGGCGGCACGAGCGCGGTGGCGCCGCTGTGGGCCGCGCTGATCGCGCGGATCAACGCCATCAACGGCGCGCCGTGCGGCTTCGTCAATCCGAAGCTGTACAAGGCGAAGACCGCGTTTCGCGATATCACGCAGGGCAACAACGGCAGCTTTGCGGCATCGGCGGGATGGGATGCATGCACGGGTTTAGGCAGCCCGGACGGCGAAAAGATCGCCGCCGCGCTCACGCCCGCTGGCGGCCAGGCACGGCAGTCGAGCACGCGCTGAGCCACAAGCGGAGCCACGACAGTGAACAACAACCACGACGATGATTCTGGAGCGATCACGATGAACTCCGATCCACTGACAACGAAGACGATTCACGGCCACACCGGCACGGGCGTCGCGCCGGATGCGGGCGCCATCGCGCCCCGGCCGGACGAGCCGAGCGAGCCCGCCGCCAGCGAACGCGCGGCGAAGGCACCCGCCAAAGCGCCCGCCAAGGGCGGGGGCAAGAAGGACCAGCCGTATTTCGATCCGGTCGCCTACGGCAACGGCCCCGACGATTCGGTCGAAGCGACCGAAGCCGACGAGAACGCCGCGATCACGCATCACACGGTGACCATCGGCGGCGAGAAGATCGCGTACACCGCGACCGTCGGCCATCTGGTGACCGTGGACCCGAGTAGTTCGAAGCCGGACGCGAAGATGTTCTATGTCGCGTTCACGAAGGACGGCGCTAAGGAGGAAGAGCGCCCGCTCACGTTCTTCTATAACGGCGGGCCGGGCTCGTCGTCGGTGTTCGTGCTGCTCGGCTCGTTCGGGCCGCGCCGCATCAAGACGGCCATGCCGAGCTTCACGCCGCCCGCGCCGTACGAGATGGAGGACAACGCGGACAGCCTCCTCGACAAGAGCGACCTGATCTTCATCAACCCGGTCGGCACCGGTTATTCTGCGGCCATTGCGCCGAACAAGAATCGCGATTTCTGGGGCGTCGATCAGGACGCCGATTCGATCAAGCAGTTCATCAAGCGTTATCTGACGAAGAACAACCGCTGGAATTCGCCGAAGTTTCTGTTCGGCGAATCGTACGGCACGGCGCGCAGTTGCGTGCTCGCGTACCGGCTGCATGAAGACGGCGTCGATCTGAACGGCATCACGCTGCAATCGTCGATTCTCGACTACCGGCAGGCGGGCAATCCGGTGGGCGCGCTGCCGACCGCCGCCGCCGATGCGTGGTACCACAAGAAGCTCGGCGTGCATCCGACGCCGACGAACCTGCTGAACTTCATGGAGGAAGTCGCGGAATTCGCGCGCACGGACTACCTGAACGCGCTGCGCAAGTTCCCGCAGACGGACGACGAAGTGGTCGAAAAGCTCGCGGAATACACGGGCATCGACAAGGTGACGCTGCTGGCGTGGAGCCTCGACATCGCCGCTTACGACAGCCGCGGCAACTCGCTCTTTCTGACGACGCTGCTCAAGTCCAAAGGCGAGTCGCTGGGCTCCTACGATGGCCGCGTGACGGCGGTATCGACGGGCATCGCGGGCAAGATCGACCCGAACAGCGGCGGCAACGACCCGACGATGACGGCAGTGAGCGGCGTGTACACGGCGATGTGGAACAGCTACCTGAACGAGCAGTTGAAGTTCACGTCCACGTCTTCATTCACGGACCTCAACGATCAGGCGTTCATCAACTGGGACTTCAAGCACACCGATCCGACCGGCGAGGAGAAGGGCGTCGATGCGAAGGGCAACGTCGTGCTGTACACGGCGGGCGATCTCGCCGCGGTGATGGCGCTGAACGTGGATCTGAAGGTGCTGGCTGCAAACGGCATGTATGACTTCGTGACGCCGTTCTATCAGACCATCCTCGATCTTCAGCAGATGCCGCTCATCGACAAGACCGTGCGGCAGAATCTCTCCGCGACGTTCTATCCGTCGGGGCACATGGTCTATCTGGACGGCGGTTCGCGCACGCAGCTGAAGGCCGATCTCGCGAAGATGTACAGCGAAGCGACGTCGAACCATGCAGCGATGAGCCGGATCATCGCGCTGCAGAAGGTCACGGCGGACAAGGCGGGCAAGGCGCTTTCGCCGGAGAACGCGCAGTAAGGCGGCGCGTGCCGTTTCGGGTATCGCAACGGCACGCGCGAACGTGTCAAAGGCTCGTCGGCTGTCCGATTGGCGCGTCCTGCGCTTTCTGACACACTAGCTGCACCGCTCGGATTGGGGGTGCAGCGTGTCTCATTCTTCGAGGCCGCAACGCGCGTTGCGCTTTCTGCTCGCTGTCGCATGGCTCCTCGCGGCGCTGACGGCGGGCGCTTCCCATGCCGGCGCGCGGCTCGTGATCGGCGCGGTGCCGGGCATGGTTCCTCCGCTCGATGTCGCCGCAGGCCCGCACGCGGACCCGGACGCCGCGCCGCGCGGCGTCTCCGTCGAGTTCGCGCAGGCGGTGGCCGAATCGCTCGGCATGACGCCGCAATGGCGGCGCTATCCGAATCGCGCCGCGCTCATCGATGCGCTCTCGCGCGGCGAAATCGACATGGCCACCGGCGCGACCGGCGACGATCCCGGCGGCCCGCTGCTGCTCTCGCGACCTTATCTGCCCATCAAGACGGTCATGGTCGAGCCGCTTGCAAAGCACGCCGCCACGCATCGCATGGCGTACGTGGAGACGCAGACATCGCCCGCGCGGCTTGCGGCCGCGTATCCGTCGATGACGCCCGCCGCTTACCCCGACACCGTTTCGGCATTGCTCGCGGTGTCGCTCGGTCAGGCCGATGCGTTCGCCGGCGACGTGACCGCCGCTGCGTACTGCATCGGACACCTCGATTTGCCCGGTCTCGCGGTCACGGGCTTCGCGCCCTTCGACGAGGGCGGCTACAGCTTCGCGTTCGCAGCGGGCCGGCCGGACGCGCAGGCGCTGGCGCAGCGGGTCGATGCCGCGTTGGCGCGCCTGCCGCCGCGCTTCATGATCGTCGCCCGCGCTCGCTGGGAAGTGGCGATGACCGCAGTATCGGCGCAGGGCACGCTCGTACTTACGCCCGAGCAGAAGTCGTGGATCGCGGCGCATCCGGTCGTCTATTACTCGATGCTCTCTCACGCGCCGCCGCTCATGTTCCGCGACGCACGCGGTCAGCCCGCCGGTCTCGCGCCGGACCTGCTCGCAGTCGTTTCGCGCATGACCGGGCTGCGCTTCGAGGGACGCCTGCGCCGCGACATCGCGCGGATCGAGCGCGACGTGAAGACCGGCGAATCCGCATTCCTGCCGATCAGCGTGCCGCGCGATCCGGACGATCCGGACTTCGCCGCGTCGGTGCCGTTCGGCGAAGGGCTCGTCGCCATCGTCACGCGCGCGGGCGCGCCGCCGCTCGCCGATGCCGCCGCGCTCGCCGGCAAGCGCGTCGCGTTGCCGTCCGGATACCCGGCGGGGCCGTCGTTGCGCGAACAAGCGCCGGCGGCGCGCATCGTCGATGCCAGTCCGGGCGACGGCCAGCTCGCCGCCGTCGCGAACGGCAAGGCCGACGCGACCGTCCTCGACATGAAGCTCGCCAATTACGCGGTCGGCAATCCGTATCGCGGCAGGCTCACGATCAGCGGCGTGTTGTCGTCGAAACCGTCGCCGCATGTGTTTCTCGTCGCGCGCAATCAGCCCGTGTTGCTCGACATTCTGAATCGCGCGCTTACGGCGCTGCCGCCGCACGAGCTCGAAGCCCTTCGTGCGCGCTGGCAACTTACTGAGCACCCCGAAACGTTGTGGGAAGAAAGGCGTCCGCGCGTGGAACTGGGCGCGGCGCTCGGCGGGGCGCTCGTGCTCGTGCTGGCCGCGTGGGCGGTCTCGCTGCGCGCGCAGATCGTGCGACGCATCGCCGCCGAAAACGCGATGCGCGCCGCGAAGGAGGAAGCGGAGACCGCGAACCGCGCGAAGTCCACGTTTCTCGCGACGATGAGCCACGAAATCCGCACGCCGATGAACGCCGTGCTCGGCCTGCTCGAACTCGAATTGCGCGCGCCCGGCAGCCGCGAGGCAACCGAGCGGTCGCTGCGCACGGCGCATCACGCGGCGCGCGATCTGCTCGGCATGATCGACGATCTGCTCGACGTCGCGAAGATCGAAGCCGAGCGGCTGGTGCTCGCGCCATCGCCGGTCGAGCTGTTTGCGTGGATCGCGAGCGTCGCGGCGATCTACGAGCCGGCGGCGCGGGCGAAGGGCATCGCGCTCGTCGTCGAGCGGCACGGCGAGCGCGACGGCCCGGCGTGGATCATGGCCGACGCGCAGCGGCTGCGGCAGATCGTCGGCAACCTGCTGTCCAACGCGATCAAATTCACCGATGCCGGCGCGGTCACGCTGGCGTGCGATGTCGCGCCGCCGCGCGACGGCAAGCGCGCGGTCACGTTGGTCGTGTCCGATACGGGCGTCGGCATTGCGCCGGAGCGGCAGGCGTCGCTCTTCACGCCGTTCGTGCAGGCCCACGACGGCGGCGCGCGGCGCTTCGGCGGCACGGGGCTCGGACTGACCATCAGCAAGCGGCTCGTGTCGATGATGGGCGGCAGCATCGCGTTCGCGAGCACGCCCGGACACGGAACCCGCTTCACCGTGTGCGCCGCGTTTCCCGAAGCGCAGGAGACGGCGCTGCCACAGCCTTCCGAAACGCGCGATCCGGCGCTGGAGACCGCGCGTGCGCTCAGGGGCTTGCGCGTGCTCGTCGTCGACGATCATCCTGCGAACCGCATGGTGCTCGACGGGCAGATCCGGCTGCTCGGCGGCTCGACCGAGGTGGCCGTGGACGGCCGCAGCGCGTTTGCGCGCTGGCGCGACCATCCGGGCGCGTTCGACGTGATTCTGACCGACTGCTCGATGCCCGAGATGAGCGGCGAGGAGTTGGCCGAAGCCATCCGCGCCGACGAAGCCACGCACGCGTTCGGCGCACGCGCGACGCCCATTGTCGGCCTGACGGCGAATGCGCAGCCCGAGGCGGCCCGGCGCGCGGTGGCCGCGGGCATGACGATGTGCCTCGTGAAGCCGATCGGGCTGGATGCGCTGCGCGATGCGCTGGCGGTCGCCGCGAGCAGGGACGAGCGGGAAGCTGGATTCGGGCAGGCGGGACGGATCGCTGAAAGCGAGCGAGAGGGGGGCAGGCCGACCGCGCCCGCGATCTCAGAGCCCATACAAGCCACGACAACACAGTCGACGCCCCCGCAACGGACCCGGGATGTCACAGTAAGCACCGACGCCACGCCGCCTTTCGACTCCGCCACGCTCGTCACCTTCGGCGATCAGGCCGCGACGCTCCTGGAGACGCTCCGATCGGCCAACGCGCACGATCTCGAAGAGGCGCATGCGGCGAGGAACGCGTGCGATCACGAACGTCTGCGCGAGATCGCGCATCGAATGAAGGGGGCGGCTGCGGTTATCGGCGCGGCGCGGTTCCAGGAGACGTGCGTCGCGCTTCAGCGGGACTGCGACCGCGCCATCGACGAAGACCGCAACGGCGAGGACGATGCCTCCATCGACGCAGCCTTCGCCGCCTTCGAGCATGCCGCGCTGACACTCGATGCCGCGCTCGACGCCGCCGTTGCGCGGCGTTCGGTGTGACCGGCGCGCTTGCGCACCGCTCGTCATTCGTATGTTCTTGATCGTGTGTTCTAATTGAACCTCCGTTCATCTCGAATTAGCGGCCGTGCGCTGGCCGCGCGATCAGCTTGCGCCAACGAGGCATGAATCGAAGGGACACATACGCAATCCGTCGTCGTTCGCATGGCGTCGTGCGGGCGGCGGCCTTCGTGATTCTCGCGTGCATCGCGACGGCCGCGACCCTTTGCACCGATGCGGCGCGCGCGCAGCAGCCGGACTGGCTCGACCCGCACGTCACGCAGGCCACCATCGTCGATACCATTTGCGTGCCGGGTTACGTCGATCGCGTGTTGCCGTCCTTCGAGACGCAGATGCGCCAGAAGGAGCGGCTCTTGAAGCAGCGCGGCATCGACGCATCGTTCGCGTCGGAATACGCGCTGGATCACCGGATGCCGGTGCTCCTCGGCGGCTCGCCGAATGCGCCCGCCAACCTCGACGTGCGCCGCTGGGAAGGGCGCAGCGGCCAGCGTCGCAAGGAGCGGCTCGCGGTTTATCTGAAGCGTTGCGTCTGCACCGGCGACATGACGCTCAAGGCCGCGCAGTCGGCTATGGCGGGGGACTGGGCGAATCTCTTTCCGAATCTTTCTAGTATGTCTTGTCAGGGGTTTTGAGGGAGGTCGTCGTGGGTGATGCGATTTTGTCGATGCGATTCGGGCCCGCACTTCATGCAACTCCTGTCTAGCGGCTCGTGGTGGCCCTCGCAGTCAGCATAATCAGCTAAACCGTCACTGCGGTCTCCGCAGAAGGCCGTGATACTGCGTAACTGCGTAAGCAATAGCTGTCTTTGCGCATGTGTATCGCTTTCATTCCGGCCATTGGGCGATGATCGTCTTACCGGCGCGAGATGCGCGCCCGATTCAGCGACAAATGATTACTATAAAGGACTCCAAAAGTAAAACGCGATCCGATAACTTCAAGCTCCCGCAACAACAATGATGGGAGACGCTATGAAGAACAGGACGACGCATGTCTTTGCGGCCTATATGAGCACTCCGATAGACCGTGACTCTGAAGGGTCGGTGTAGCGCGATGGGTCAATATTTCTCAGCGGTCGAAGGCGATCCGCTTTCCAGCAGTCCCGACAGCTATGTGATGTCCTCGGGTGTGAACGCATTTTTCAGCGACGACGGCAATCGCACAATGGCATTCGTGGGCGGCAACGCCTACTGCGGAAAGTGCAAGAGCGTCGGGACGATCATCGGCGGATCGGGTTGCGGTGACAACGCACGAGTGTATGACGTTCTGTCAGGCCGAAGACAGGCCGTGGCCGGTGACTTCGTGCGGTGCAAGTGCGACACCAGGCCGGTCATCTTGGCCCGATACGGAAGGAGCTGGGTCATCGAAGATACGTCAGGTTCATATGCTCAGGTTCTGCCTTCAGGCAGTCCGTGGTCGTCGGACTGTTGCGCCTTTGGTTATGACGAACTGATCGTGCTGGTCGATGATGACGGCAATCCAGTTTCCAACCAGCGTTTCCGGCTCAAGATGGGCGACGGCTCGACGCAGGAAGGGACAACGAATGAGGCGGGCGAGACAGTGCGTGTCCGCACTAGCATGTCGATGGATATTGAACTTGAGCTACTGGTGTGAAGATGGCTGATTCATATGCTGACTATGTGCGGAACCGCAGGGCGGTGACGAATGACAATCGAGGCAGTACCCATAAGGCTATAGCTGAAGTTCGATACGTGACAATGCCGACCGATCGGCAGCGTTGGCTGCATGCTAAGCGTGTGAATACGGGAAGACCTATTGCTCTCTGTGAATACACAAAGGTTGTGCTTATAAAGTCGTCAGAAGGGCACGCCTTCTTCACGGTAGCCGATGGCACGAGTGACTACGTTGGGGAGACCGTATTCATCTCCGATCAGTTCGTCGATCGATTCTTGTCCAAGACGCCCCCGAGCATGTTACCTACGACACTGAGCGTTAAATACGCGACCCGAAGTCGTGCCATTTCAGCAGCGCGCAGCAATGAAGTCTTAGACCAGCAATGGGGCACATTAAGAGTGTCTGGCGGAAACGCTATAAGCGTAACACTCAATAGTCTGTGGGGCGGCCAATATACTCCCATCCCGCCTGGCGTTCATCGCATTATGGCTCCCGATGCTCCCCATGACGCGTCATATACGAACTTCTACGTTGATTTTGCGGCGCGCACTGGCATGGGCGAAGTTATCGCGGATCAGGTATGGTTTCCAATCGAACTGGCGGGTTCAGAGGGCAACTCTACGCGGTATGTCCACGTTGGAAATCTTTCCGAGGGCTGTGTGACGGTCTATGCGCTCGATCGGTGGAACGAAGTCTACAACTGTCTTATTTCTCATCGATTGCCTGACACGCAAGGGCGCTACGTTGCCAACCTCGAGGTTACCAAGTGAATTGGGCGGTTGCGATCTATCTGTCATGCGCGTGTACCATCGCTGCGGCGAGTCCGAAGTCGGAAAGGCCGGCCGCCTCTGCGCGTGCGAAGGCTCATGCCCTGACGTTCGACTGCGGCGAATACTGCGACAAAAAGCCTGAACCACCGGTGACGTGCGGAGATTACCTAAAAAGAATAGGTCACAGTCGGCGTGACATCGAGTTTCTTCGGTGTGAGGCAACAAATATGGGCGCGCCGCCAGTTCCGGGCTTCAAGGCGATCTACCGCGTCAAAGGAACGCATCTCGAACAAGTGGATGACTGGCTTGTTAGTTGGGCAGATTGGAAACGGCTGCGGTTCTCCTGCTGCCAATGGGATGCCCCGGAAGGTTTCTATCGGGACAAGAGCGGGTCTGAGTACATCATTAATATGGGTGCCGACGCCTATGTGAGCGGTCATATGATCGATCAGCGGAAGGATTGAGCGAAACTGCCGTTCGCGATTCTTACCGTCACTCACTATCTCTTCTCACCCTGAAGCGATACGTTCAAGTTTGCAAGCCATATTTGCACGCGGTCGATGCAATGAGTGTGGGCACTAGTGCGGCGAAAGGCCCGAGCCGTCGTTTTTCGCCGGTGACTATCTGCGGCTTCTTGCCACAGTCACCTCAAAATAAGGTGCTTCGACCGCGAGCCGATGACGATTGAGGCGATGCGGGATCCGGATTCTGAACAAACTTATCGTGTCGACGAAAGAATCTCGCTCATATGCGTATCGGCTCCTATAAACAAGGCATACTGCCCATTGAGCCGCCCCGTGACCGCTAACCGCTGTTGCAGACCACGAACCGCAAGCCGCCACGGCTCCCGGAACAGACTTTGCTGCGACCATGGCTAGAACTCAACTTCACAGCGAAGCCGGTGCCATCAAAAAAACACCGGCTTTTTTGTCGATGCGTGCGTTCGTTGAACTGGACGGTCCAGCATCCGTCCGTGGTCGAGTTTCAAGCGGATCATTCAATGCATCACGAAAGAAATAACGAGAAGACGCCAAGCGGCGCACGAATCATCGGGGTCGCGGCACTGATCGCACTGTCCAGCTGCATGCCGCAAGCTCGCGCAGAACCGGCGTTGTCGGGGACGGTCATGCAAGGGCGCATCGCGCCTGCGCCCGTGCCGCCTGCGCCGCCTTTTCCGCGTAGCGCCAGTGCGCCACAGGCAGCGAGCGCGCCGCCCCGCGCCCTGCCCGCGATGCCGGTGCCAATGACACCGCAAGGAGCATCGGCGGCGTCAGCGCCATCGGATGCATCCGCAGCAAGCGGGGCATCGCCGGCAAGTAAGGCATCAACGGCACGCAAAGCATCGGCTGAAAGCGGACTGTCAGCAGCATCCGGTGCATCGCCCGCAAGCGAGGCATCATCAGCCGAAGCCGCCTCCGCCGCATCCGAAGCCGCATCCGAAGCCGCCGCGCCCGAGGTCCCGCTTCCGCCCGAGCCGCCCGAGCCGAACGTCGCGCAGCGCACCGGCCTGCCCGCGACGGGCGCCTACGCTATGCGTCAGACCTTCGCGAAAGAAGTCGATCGCCGCCTGAACGTGCCGCTCGCCGCACAGCAGGCCTATGCCGGCCTCCTGCAGCACGCGCTCGACGAACACGGCCACGGCGATCTGGCGAACGAATTCGTCGTGCTCGTCGACCGCAGCGAGAACGTGCAGGCGATCTTCGTCTACTTTCGCGCGAAGCCGGGCGATGCCTGGTCGATGATCGGGGCATCGCCGGTATCGACCGGACGGCCCGGCACATACGACCACTTCCTGACGCCGCTCGGCGTGTTCCAGCACGTGCCGGGCAACATGGACTTTCGCGCGGAGGGCACGGAAAACGAATTCAAAATTCGCGGCTACGGGGCGCGCGACATGCGCATCTACGACTTCGGTTGGGCCGATGGCGAACGCGGCTGGGGCAAAGGCGGCGTCTCGCCGATGCGCTTCCAGATGCACGCCACCGATCCCGACAAGCTCGAGCCGCTTCTTGGCATGCGGCATTCAAAAGGCTGCGTGCGCATTCCGTCGACGCTCAATACGTTCTTCGATCACCACGGCATCCTCGATGCGCAGTACGAAGCGCGCGCGGCCGAAGGCGAATCAATGTGGGTGCTGAAGCCCACCCGGCAGACGACGCCGTGGGCGGGACATTACCTCGTCGTCGTCGATAGCCGCGCGAAGGCGCGGCCCGCGTGGTCGCCGGGACCGGGCAAGGCAGCGCGGGCGCGCACGCCCGTGGGCGCGAATTCCGTCGACTGAACGCGGCGAACGCTACTTCGACCGCGCGAGCACCACGCCCGCCAACGCCACGGCGAACCCCGCCAATTGCAGCGCGCCGAGCGTCTCGCCGAACGCGAGATAGCTCATCAGCGCGGCGAGCGGCGGCGCGAGAAAGAGCAGGGCCGTCGCCCGCGATGCATCGCCACGGCGGACCATCCATACGAGGAGCGTCGTCGCAACGCCTGAGAGCATCAGCACGCCCCACGCGATGCACGCCCAGGTCGTCATCGTCGGAATGAAGCGGTGTTCGCCGAGCGACAGCGCGAGCACCGCCGCGACGATGGTCGCGCCCGCGTTCTGCAAGGCGCTCGCGCTGCGGATATCGGCGCTCGCGAGCGATGTCTTCTGATACAGCGTGCCCGCGGTGATCGCGAAAACAGAGACCACCGCGATCGTCACCACGAGCCATTGCGGCGCGGCGTTCGCGTTATGCGCCGCTGGCGCGCCGCTTTGCGCGAGCTTCGGCGCGAGAACGAGCGCGACGCCCGCAAGGCCCACGAGCAGCCCGCTCCACGATCGCGCTGAAAGCCGCTCGCCGAACACACGCGCCGCGATGGCCGCCGTCAGAAGCGGCTGAAGCGCGCCCAGCAATGCCATCACGCCGACCCCCAGACCTTGCGCTACCGCCCAGTAGCCCGCGCCGAGATACACGCCTTGCAGCAGCGCGCCCGCGAAGAGATGCCGCGCGGCATCGCGGGCACTCGGCCATGGCACGCGGGCAGCGAGCGCCAGCACGACGAACAGCAGCGTCGTGCCGCTAAAGCGCGCGAGCAGATACAGATTCGGGTCGACGTAAGGCGTGATCGCCCGCGCGACGATAAAGCCCGTCGACCATAGAAACACGAATACGGGCGCAATGAGCAAGGAGAGCATGAGCGAGTGTGGCAGACCAAAGAGGCAGACCAAAGTGGCAGACCAAAAAGGCAGACCAAAAAGGCAGACCAAAAAGGCAGACCAAAAAGGCAGACCAAAAAGGCAGCAGTATCGACGCAATCGCGCGTGCCGTCTTGTTCAACCGTGCACAGCCGAAGGCGCACATGACAGCGCCGCGCAGTCACGCCGATGTCACAGAGCTCTGCAATGCTTCGCCTCTACCGTCCTCTGTCATCCAGCCACGAGACCCTACATGACCCGCGATTCATCCTTCGCGCGCCGGCTGCTGCCCGGCGCGTGCGCATCGATTGCACTGGCTGCACTGGCTTCATTCGCGGCGACGCCCGCGCTGGCCGCCGACGCGGTCGTGCTATACACCGCCGACGGCCTCGAAAATCTCTATAAGGACGTGCTGCCCGCCTTCGAGAAGAAAGAAGGCGTGAAGGTGAATATCGTGACGGCGGGAAGCGGCGAAGTGGTGAATCGCGCGACCGTCGAGAAGGACTCGCCTAAGGCCGATGTCATCGTCACGCTGCCGCCGTTCATTCAGCAGGCCGCGCAAAGCGGGCTTCTGCAGAACTATCAGAGCGTGAACTACAAGAACGTGCCGGCCATCGCCAAGGCACCGGATGGCGCATGGGCCACGTTCGTGAACAACTACTTCTCGTTCGCGATCAATCCGGAAGTCACGAAGACCGCGCCGAAGACGTTCGCGGACCTTCTGCATCCGAACTACGCGGGCAAGGTGGCGTATTCGAATCCGGCGACCGCCGGCGACGGCATGGCGGTCATCATCCTGACGTCCGCGCTGATGGGCGAGGACAAGGCATTCGACTATCTGAAGTCGCTCGAACGGAGCGCCAAGTTCCACACGAAGGGCACGGGCTATCTCGATGTGCTGCTCTCGCGTAACGAAATCGCGTTCGCGAACGGGGACCTGCAAATGGATCTCGACGATGCCGCGAACGGCGGTTTGTCGATCAAGCCGCTCTTTCTCTCGCACGCCGCAGGCGAAGCGCCGACCACGTTCCAGCTTCCGTACGCCATCGGTCTCATCAAGGGCGGGCCGAATCAGGCGGAAGGTAAGAAGCTGATCGACTATCTGATGTCGGCCGACGTGCAGGCGAAAGTGCCGGACATCTACGGCATCCCGGCGCGCACCGACGTGCCGCTCGCGGGCAAGAACGGCGATACGGTCAAGCAGGCCATTTCCGGCGTCAGGCTGATCCCGGTGGACTGGAATCAAGTGATGCAGAAGAAGGCCGGCTGGACCGACCGATGGAAGAACGAAGTCGTCGGCAATTCGGGCAAGCAGACCGAAGTCGTGAAGCCGAAGTCGTGAGCACGCTTGCACTGTCGCCGGCCGCGCGCGAGGAACGCTCGCTCGCCGCGACGTCCGGCGTGCGCATCGAGCGGCTGACCGTGCGCTTCGGCGCGCGCACGGTGCTAGACGATCTCACGCTCGATATCGAGCGCGGCGAGTTCCTGACCGTGCTCGGCCGAAGCGGATGCGGCAAGACCACGCTCCTGCGCTTCATCGCGGGATTCGACAACGCGGACGCGCTTGCGGGCACGCTCAGCATCGCCGGGCGCGATCTGACGCACGTGGCCGCGCATCGCCGCAATCTCGGCCTGCTGTTTCAGAACTACGCGCTCTTCCCGCATCTGTCCGTGTTCGACAACGTCGCATTCGGGTTACGCGCGCGCAAGCTGAAAGCGGCGGAAATCGCGCGGCGCGTCGCCGATGCGCTCAAGCTCGTGCAGCTCGCCGATGCCGGTCACGTGATGCCCGCGCAGCTTTCGGGCGGCATGCAGCAGCGCGTGGCGCTGGCGCGCGCGCTCGTGATCGAGCCGGACGTGCTCTTGCTGGACGAACCGCTCTCCGCGCTCGACGCGAATCTGCGCGCGTCCGTGCGCAGCGAACTGAAGGCGCTGCACGAGCGTCTACCGAATCTGACGATCATCTGCGTGACGCACGATCAGGACGACGCCCTCGTGCTGTCCGATCGCACGCTTCTGATGCGCGATGGCCGCATCGCGCAACTCGGCGCGCCGCGCGAGCTTTACGATGCGCCCAACGACGGCTTCGTGGCGCGCTATCTCGGCGCGGCGAATCTGCTGCCGCCGCGCGTGGTGTATCCGGTCGGCGATGCGCGTCACGACGAGCGCGAGCGTCTTGCGTGCATCCGTCCCGAGCGTTTCGCGATTGCGCCGCTCGGCGAAGGCCCGCTGCACGGCACGATTGCATCGGTGGACTGGTACGGCGCGGCGCTGTCCATTGCCGTCGCGCTCGATGCGCTGCCCGGCGAGCCCGTGCTCGTCACGATGCAGCGCGGCCACGCCCGCATGCCCGAAAAAGGCGCGCGCGTTTCTCTTCGATTCGAGGCTGACGATGTCGTCCTTGTTCGTCCCTGACAGCGTCGCGCAAACGGCGGCGAACGGGAGCGACTTCGCCGCGCACCGGGCGGCGGCGCGGCGTCGCGAGAAGCGCGCGCAGTGGCAGTTGTTTTTCATCCTTGTTTTCGTGCTCGGGCCGCTCGTCGTGTATCCGCTCGCGCGCCTCGTGTGGCTGAGTGCAACGGGTCCGCACGGCCTCACCTTCGATGCGTACACCGCGTTCTTCGGCAACCCGGAGACGCGCGGCGTGATCGGCACCACCTTCGGCGTGCTCTTCGCGAGCGCGACGATTGCCTCGCTGCTCGGCGTCGCGCTGGCTTCGATGCTGTTCTTCCGGCCGTTTCCCGGCGCGAAGCTCCTCACGCGCTTTCTCGAACTCTTCGTGGCGTTCCCGTCGTTTCTCGTCGCGTTCACGCTGATTTTTCTGTATGGATCGCAGGGCGCGGTGAGCATCGGATTGCAGCGCATGTTGTCGCTGGAAGCGCCGCCGCTCGATTTCCTGTTCGGCATCGGCGGCGTGATTCTGGCGGAAGTCGTGTTCTATGCGCCGTTCGTCGTGCGTCCGACGCTTGCTTCCTACGCCACGCTCGACATGCGTCTCGTCGAAGCCGCGAAAAGCCTGGGCGCGGATGGCTGGATGGTCGCGACCAAAGTGGTGCTGCCGATCGCGTGGCCCGGCATCGCGGCGGGGACCATTCTGTGCTTCCTGCTGACCTTGAACGAATTCGGCATTCTGCTCGTGCTCGGCAGCGCGCATCTGATTACCTTGCCCATCGCCATCTACAGCGCCGCTACCGTCGATCTCGATCTGCGCGCGGCGGCGGCCGGCTCGGTCGTCATGCTGCTGATGTCGCTTTCGCTCTACGCGCTGTACCGCCGCGTCGATGCGCGCACGAAGGGTCGCTGACATGCAGCTTTCGGCATCGTTCAAACGGGTCTCGCTGTTGCGCATGGCGGCGATGTGTCTTGTCGCGCTCGTGTGCTTCTGGCTTTTCGTGTTGCCGGTGATCGTGGTCGCGCTGTCGAGCGTGGCGTCGCACTGGTCGGGCACGATTCTTCCTGATGGCTTCAGCGCGCGCTGGTTCGCGCGGCTCGGCTCCAGCGAATTCGACGCGCTCACGACGAGCCTGACAACCGGCTTCGCCGTCGCCGTGCTCGGCACTGCGCTCGGCTTGTGGCTCGCGCTGGCGCTCGAAGGGCGCGACCGTCGCGGGCTCGGCGCGCTCGGCGCCCTCGTTGATGCAGTGGCGATGGCGGGCAGCGGCGTGCCGAGCGTCGTGCTGGGGCTCGCGGTGCTGATCGCGTATCACAAGCGGCCGGTCGATTTGTCCGGGTCGGCGGCCATCGTCGTTCTCGTGCAGCTCGCGCTCGTGCTGCCGTTCTGCTACCGCTGCGCCGCCGCCGCGCTGCGCCCGGAACTGACCACGTTGCGCGAAGCCGCCGCGAGTCTCGGCGCGCCGCCGGGCATGGTGTTCTCGCGCGTGGTGCTGCCGCAACTGCTGCCGGCCGTGCGCGCGAGCCTCGCGCTCGGCTTCGCGCTGTCGCTCGGCGAACTCGGCGCGACGCTCACCGTCTATCCGCCGGGCTTCGCGACCGTGCCTATCGTCGTGGTCGGGCAGGTCAATCGCGGCTACTATCTGCCCGCGTCGGCGCTCGCCCTCATTCTGCTGGCCGTTTCGCTGGCCGCGCTCTTCGTGATCGCGGGCCGCGCGCCGCGCCGTGGACGCTAAGTAGTTCGGCATCCGAAATAAAATTTACCGGGTTTTCTCGCCACAAAGGCTGGAACCTTCGCGCGGCTCGTCATACCAAAAAAAATAAAACTGGCGTAACCTGCCTTTTTCGGGCGACCGCGTCCGCGCGCTTGTGCGCGAAATCAGTCGGTCATGCGAAATCCGGCCGAACTCGCGGCGCCCGTCGCTGTCGTTGCATAAGTTGAAAACACCGGAGGTTTAGATGACATCCGTCGACCTGGAATTCGACCAGCTCAACAGCACCGTCGAGGCGCTGCGGCGCTCCATCTCGAACCGCCTGATGTACGGCGTTGGCAAGGACGCGGCGACCGCGCAGCCGCGCGACTGGCTGCATGCGGCGGAACTCGCCGTGCGCGACCGGCTCGTCGCCCGCTGGATGCGCACGACGCGCCAGCAATACGAGCAGGACGTGAAGCGCGTCTATTACTTGTCGATGGAGTTTCTCATCGGCCGCACCTTCACCAACGCGCTGCTCGCGCTCGGCATTCACGACGAAGTGCGCGACGCGCTCGCGAGTCTCGGCGTCGATCTGGCCGCGCTGGAGGACCTCGAACCCGACGCCGCGCTCGGCAACGGCGGTCTCGGGCGGCTCGCGGCCTGCTTTCTGGATTCCATGGCGACGGTCGGCGTGCCGGGCTTCGGCTACGGCATTCGCTACGAATACGGCATGTTCCGGCAGACGATCGTGGACGGCAATCAGGTCGAAATGCCCGATTACTGGCTGCGCGCGGGCAATCCGTGGGAATTTCCGCGGCCGGAAGTGGTGTACACCGTGCATTTCGGCGGGCGGACGGTGCAGCACGACGACCGCATCGACTGGATCGACACCGAGCACGTCAACGCGATGGCCTACGACACGGTCATCCCCGGCTTCGCGACCACCGCCACGAACACGCTGCGGCTATGGTCCGCCCGCGCGACCGACGAATTCGATCTCTCCGCGTTCAATCAGGGCGACTACCGCCGCGCGGTGGAAGCGAAGAACACGTCCGAGCACGTGTCGCGTCTTCTATATCCCGACGATTCGACGCAGGCCGGCCGCGAATTGCGTCTGCGTCAGGAATACTTCTTCGTGTCCGCGACGATGCAGGACCTGATTCGCCGCTATCAGCGCACGCACACGCATTTCGGCCGGCTCGCGGAAAAGGTCGCCGTGCATCTGAACGACACGCATCCGGTGCTCGCCATTCCCGAACTGATGCGCCTGCTCGTCGATACGCATCGCGTGCCTTGGGACAAGGCGTGGAAGCTCGTGCAGCAGATGTTCTCGTACACGAATCACACGTTGATGCCCGAAGCGCTCGAAACGTGGGACGTGGAAATGCTCGCGCGCCTGTTGCCGCGGCATCTGGAGATCATCTTCGAGATCAACGCGCAATTCCTCAAGCAAGTCACGGAGAAGTTCGGACGCGATGTCGAACTGATCCGCCGTATCTCGCTCGTCGATGAATTCGGCCAGCGCCGCGTGCGCATGGCGCATCTCGCCATCGTCGCGAGCCAGAAGGTGAACGGGGTCTCGAAGCTGCACTCGCAACTCATGGTGCAGAACATCTTCTCCGACTTCGCGCGCATGTACCCGGACCGCTTCACGAACGTGACGAACGGCATCACGCCGCGACGCTGGCTCGCGCAGGCGAGTCCGTCGCTGTCGTCGCTGATCGACAAGCGCATCGGGCCGCGCTGGCGCACGGACCTTTTCGAGCTCGGACGCCTGCGCGAATGGCGCGACGATCCCGAGTTCCGCAAGGCATTCCACGACGCGAAGTTCGCCAACAAGCTGCGTCTCGTGGAACGCGCGCGGCGCGAAGCCAACGCGGTCATCAATCCCGAGGCGCTGTTCGACTTGCAGGTGAAGCGCATCCACGAATACAAGCGGCAGTTGCTCAACATCCTGTATGTGATCGTGCGCTACAACCGCATTCGCGAGAATCCGGAACGCGACTGGACGCCGCGCGTGGTGATGTTCGCGGGCAAGGCCGCGTCGGCCTACAAGATGGCGAAGAACATCATCAAGCTCATCAACGAGGTCGCGCGCAAGGTGAATGCGGACCCGCTCGTCGGCGACCGGCTGAAGATCGGCTTCATTCCGAACTATGGCGTGAGCGTCGCGGAACTCATCATTCCGGCAGCGGATCTTTCACAGCAGATCTCGATGGCGGGCACCGAAGCGTCGGGCACCGGCAACATGAAGCTCGCGCTCAATGGCGCGCTGACCATCGGCACGCTCGACGGCGCGAACATCGAAATATGCGAGGCGGTCGGGCGCGAGAACATCTTCATCTTCGGCAATACGACCGATGAAATCGAATCGCTGCGCGCGGCGGGGTATCGGCCGCGGCTGATCTACGAAGAGAACCCGGAGTTGAAGCTCGCGCTGGACCAGATTCGTCTCGGGCATTTTTCGCCGGACGAGCCGCATCGCTTCTACGACATCTTCCACACGCTCGTGGACTGGGGCGATCACTACATGGTGCTCGCCGACTTCGAGAGCTTCGACAAGACGCAGACCGAAGTCGATCTCAAGTTCCGCGACAAGGACGCGTGGACGAGAAGCGCCATAGAAAACGTCGCGGGAATGGGCATTTTTTCATCGGACCGCACGATTGCCGAGTACGCGCGCGAGATCTGGCATGTGGAGCCGTTGAGCTTCGATTGACCGGCGGTAAGAAGCTGGCCGCGAGCGTGCGGCCAGCCGAAATCACGCCTGCGGACGCGCCGCGTGCTTCGCCACGGCATCGCCTACGAGCGCCGCCACGCGGTCCGCGAACGCCTGATCCTTGGTGATCAGCAGTTCGCGTTCGCCATCGGGCGTCGAGACCATCAGCTGATAGACCACGTCCTGCGTGATCCACGACAGATAGCCCACCACGACGATCATCGCGCCGAGCACGAGCGCCGCGCCCGAGCCGGTTGCCACGCCGGCGCCGAGCACCGCCAGCCCGATCAGCGCGATGATGATCGGCAGCGGCTTCTTGCGCTCGATCTTCACGACCCGCGCCGCGCGCAATTCGCGCAGCGGAATCATCTGTCCGGAAGCGGAAAGGCCGGCGCGCGAGAGCGTCACGCCGCGTTCGTTGAAGGGTGTATCCATAAGCGGTTCGATTATGTTTTGACGGCGAAGAAACCGGGCAGATTACCAGACGCCGGAGTTGAGCGAAGAAGTCGCGAACGAGGGGAATTGTAAGTGGCCGCTGGACTTCGGCTGTCGAAATCTGTCAGCCGGTGCGCTTCTTTGCGAAACGTTCTCCGGCGTATTCGTTTCGGATACCGAAACATATGGCGCATCTTGTTGGCAATCGGGTTGGCGCCTCGTTAATGCCGCATCCGTTCGAGTGGTGATGCGCAAACATCGCTGGACTGAGCGGTGCAAAGCGCCTTTAATGTTCGTGTATCCGCGCGACGAGCGGGTACGTGTGCCCGTTCGCGCATGGCGTCCCGACATGCGATCCCTGTGATTGCCGAGCGCGTGATTAACCGCATCGCATGCGCCGTGCTCGAACGTAGTCGACGAGGACAAGGAGTGACCATGAACGCAATGAGAGGGCGCGCGGTCAGTGCCGTCGTGATCGCCGCGCTGGCGCAGAACGTCGCGGCGCAAAGCAAGCCGATGGCTTATCCGTCGAATGGGCAGAGCCCGCAGCAACAGCAAAGCGACGACGGCGCGTGCTACAGCTGGGCCAAGAGCAACACCGGCATCGATCCCGCGACGGCGTCCACCGCGCCGCCGCCGCCGTCCGGTCCAGCAGTGGGCGGCGGCGAGCGCGTGGGCGGCGCGGCGCGCGGTGCGGCGG